>NZ_JBFAJA010000073.1:0-70387 GCF_040654975.1 Dactylosporangium sp. NPDC050588
CCGCCGCGAACGGCACGGCCAGCCCGAAGGTCGTCATCGCCACCTGTACGGGCAGCACCCGGCGGCGTCCTCCCGGCGGTCCCGGTCGTGGAACCGCCGGATCGCGGTGCGGGCCTCGGGGCTCTTGACGAAGCCCAGCCACTCCCGGGGCGGGCCGGCGGTCTCGGACCTCGACGTGAAGACCTCGATGACGTCGCCGCTGGACAGGGCGTCCTCCAAGGGCACGAGCCTGCCGTTGACCCGCGCGCCGATGCACGCGTGGCCGATGCCGGTGTCCAGGGCGTAGGCGAAGTCGACGGGCGTCGCGCCGGCCGGCAGTTCGATCACGTCGCCCTTGGGCGTGAAGACGTAGACCTCCCGGCCGGACAGGTCGAGACGCAGCGCGTCGAGGAACTCCGCCGGTCCCGTCCCGGGCTCGGCGATCGCGGCGTCCCTGCCCGCGTTGTAGCGCCAGTGCGCGACGATGCCGTACTCGGCGGTGCGGTGCAACGCGTAGGTGCGGATCTGCAGCTCGACCGGCCTGCCGTTCGGCCCGATCACGGTGGTGTGCAGCGACTGGTACATGTTGAACTTCGGCATCGCGATGTAGTCCTTGTACCGCCCCGGGACGGGCTGCCAGTTCTCGTGGATGACACCGAGCGCGGCATAGCAGTCCGGGACCGTGTCGACCAGGACGAGCACGCCGACCATGTCGTAGATGTCGCCGAAGTCACGGCCGCGGACGATCATCCTCTGGTAGATGGAGAACAGGTGCTTCGGCCGGCCCATGACCTCCGACCTGATCTTCGCTGACTTGAGGTCGGTGGCGACCTTCCGCGTGACCGTGCGCAGCAGCGAGTCGCGCTGCGGGGTGTGTTCGGCGACGAGCCGGCTGATCTCGTCGAACCGCTTCGGGAAGAGCGTGGCGAACGCGAGGTCCTCCAGCTCCCGCCTGATCGCGTTCATGCCGAGGTGGAGCGCCAGCGGCGCCAGGATCTCCAGGGTCTCCTTGGCGTTCTGCTCCTGCTTCGTGCGGGGCACGAACGTCAGCGTCCGCATGTTGTGCAGCCGGTCGGCGAACTTGATGACCAGCACCCGCGGGTCCTTGACCGTGGCGACGATCATCCTGTGGATCGTCTCGGGCTTCGCCGCGCCGCGCAGCTTGACCTTGTCGAGCCTGGTCAAGCCGTCGACGAGCAGCGTGACCTCGCCGCCGAAGTCGTGCTGCAACCGCTCGATCGTGTAGTCGGTGTCCTCGATCGTGTCGTGCAGCAGCGCCGCGACCAGGGTCGCGGTGTCCATCCCCAGGTCGGCGAGGATCGTGGCCACGGCGAGCGGGTGGGTGATGTAGGGGTCGCCGGACTCGCGGTACTGCCCCCTGTGGAAGTGCTCGGCCATGTCATACGCCCGCTGCAGCAGCCGCAGGTCGGCCTTCGGGTGGACGGCCCTGTGCTGGGCGATCAGCGGCTCGAGCACCTCGCTCACCGCCGGGCTCTGCCACGGCGCGTTGAACCGGGCGAACCGCGCGCGGACCCGCCGGCCGCTCGGTGCCGCACCGATGAGACCGTCGGCCGGGCCGACCACCCTACTGGGCTCGGTCAGGCCCACGGGATACACGCCCATCGCCGCGGTCCGCAGCCCTCCCACCCGCGGGTCACCCGCCCGCTCGAGCGCCTGGAACACCCACTCCCGGTCGACCCCGTCCAGACCGCGGTCGGCCGCGAGCTTCGCGAGCAGGTCCGCGCCCGCCGGGCCGGGCCGTGACGCGAGCACCCTGAGCGCCCACCGGTGATCGCGGGGCACGCCGTCGCGGCGGTGCGCGGACTGGCGGGCCGCCGCCCGCCGGTCGGCCAGCCCGGCCAGCGTCTCGACAGCCCAACGCCGTCCCAGCTTGTCCACGGCGGCATCGGTCGCCGCCGCGACCAGCAGGCGGGCCCCGGCCGCCCGGTCGAGCACGGTCACCGCATCGATCGCGGACCGTCGACTGGGCAGGTCGCGGCCGCTGCCGGCGAACGGTGTCAGCGTCTTCACCGCCATCGCGAGGGCGGCCGGCGGCACCGGCACGCCGTCGTGGCGCAGCGCCGCGATGAACAGGCCCCCGTCGAGGCCGCCGCCGGCGGCGATGTGCCGCAACGCTTCGCCGAGGTCCTCGCGGTCCCGCCACAGGAACGCCAGGAACCGGGCGTACGGATGCCGCCAGCGCGGCCGCGCCGTGGACCAGCCGCCCCGGCGGGCCCGGAATACGGCGGCGAACTCGTCGGCGCGCAGGCGCCGGTCGGCGTCGACGTGCAGGGCGGCGAGGAACTCCGCGATGCTGTGGTGCAGGAACTGGAAGCGGCCGTCGCGTTCGACGAGCAGGCCGGTGCGGCGCAGCGTCTCGCGGACCAGCACCCGCCACGTGCTGTCCGGCAGGTGCGGGGGTCGCAGGTGCGCGGTCCACTCCACCATCGCGGCGAGCGCGTCCGTGCGCTGGTCGGTGCGCTGCCGCCAGGCCAGCCGGCAGGCCAGCGGGTGGACCTGGCTCAGCAGGCGGTCGACCGCCGGCAGCGCTTCGGCGCCGTAGTCGCCGGCCACCCGGTTGAGCGACGCGCGCAGATCAGAGCGGAAGAGCCGCTCCGTCAGCATGGACACGAACCGCTGATACAGCTCGATGCTGGAGGACGGCAGCGCGTCGCCGGGCTGGTCCGCGACCAGCTTGCAGATCATCATCGCGACCAGCGGGATCCGGAACAGGTCGTCGAGGCCGCCGCCGAGTATCCGGTCGAGCAGGTCTGCGGCCCGGTCGCCGGGCTCCGGCGAGCCGAGGTGCTCGAACCATCGCTGCGCGAACTGCACGAACTGCTGATCGGTGAACGGCAGCAGGCGGAAGGCCGCGGGGGTGAAGTCGGGGCCGGCGTAGTGGTCGATCTCCGTCAGCGGCCGGGTGGCGACGACGAACCGGTGCGCGGCACGGTCCGACAGCGCCCGGAAGCCCACGATCTTGTCGATGACCGCCTTGCGGTCGCGGTACTCGATGATCTCGTCGAGGCCGTCGACCAGGACCAGCCACCGTACGCCGGCCATCGGTGGCGTGGCGAAGAACCCGGCCGGCCACTGCTGCCCGGCGCCGACCGCGCCGAGCTCTTCGTTGACGGCGGCCGCGACGAGCTCCGGCAGCATCTTCCTGCCGAGCAGCTGGGCGGCGCGGACACGCACCGGCACGACCGTGTCGACGTCCCGCTCCCAGCGTTGCACCGAGGTCCAGACGGCCGACTGCAGCAGGCTGGACTTGCCCGAGCCCGCGTCGCCGAGCAGGACGCTGTCGCCGGTGCCTTCGAAGATCTGATCCGCGGCGATCGGGACGAGGTCGGTCGCCTCGATGCCGTCGCGGGCCTCCTCGTTCTCGCCGGTGGCCAGCTGGTACACGTAGATCTCCGACAGCGCCGGCATCCGGTGTGCCCCGTGGTCCTGCGGGACCATCAGCTCCTGGTAGGGGTGCCGCTGCGCGGCCTTCTCGGCGGCGTCGAGGTAGCCGCGCAGGCGCTTGGTCGGCACCGGCCACGCCCCGGCCAGCAGCTGCTCGTCGCTGAGCCGGGCCAGCCAACGCCCGTGCGCGGTGGCGCCGGCGTCAAGCAGGGCCTGGGCCTCGGCGCAGCGCTCCAGCACGGCGCCGATCGGCACGAGGTGCGCGCCGCCGTCGTCGGACAGGCACAGCAGCCCGCAGACGGCCCCGGTGCGGAGGTTGACGACCGGGCTGCCGCTGGCGCTGCCCTGGAGCGGGGCGCCGAAGAGCCGCGGCAGCCGGCCGGCCGGCTTGAGCTTGTGTCGCGACGTTCCCTGGTACCTGAAGCCGGCGGGGACGTCGCCGGCCGGATGCCCGCAGGTCCAGAGCCGGTCCCCGGCGACCAGGTCCGTCGACGGCAGGACGAACGCGCGACCCGCGGCCGGCACGGACCTGGTGATGCTGAGCAGGGCGAGGTCGATGCCGTCGCGGTGCCGGAAGTAGAGCTCCGGCACGGCCCGCAGCGTGAGCTCCTCACCGGTGACCGTGTCGCGTGCGCGCACGAAGTCGGGCAGGTCGGCGACGTCGCCGGCGACGACGTGCGCGCAGGTCGCGACCAGGTCGGGAGTGACGAAGAAGCCGGTGCCCGAGACGGCGGTGGCGCGCGTGGCCGAAGGCATCGTCGAGAGCGCTACGGTTGCCTCGCTCGTCAATGCCTCGAGAGACTCGGCCGCTGTCGCGGCGGCTGGCTCGACCCGCCCCACTCAAGCCCAATCTTGAATGCGGACTTTCCCGTCGCCTTTTCCGATGATGGTGATGGTGATGGTATCGCCAGGCGTGCCGCCGGAGGAATCACGCGTCGCGTGTCGTGGTCCGCAGATGCGGCTGACGGGTGACGTGGCGGTCGGCGAGGTCCAGGGCGGCGTCCAGGATGTCCAGGCCCTCGTGGACGTCGGCCTCGGTGGTGTTGCACGGGGGCAGGACGTGGATGCGGTTGAAGTGGGCGAACGGCCACAGGCCGCGGCGGTGGCACTCGGCGACGACCTCGCCGACGGCGCCCTGCGCGCCCGCGGTGCCGAACGGGACGAGCATCTCCCGGGTCGCGCGGTCGCGGACGAGCTCGACGGCCCAGAAGACGCCGAGGCCGCGGACCTCGCCGACGCTGGGGTGGGCGTCGGCGATCTTCGCCAGGCGCGGGCCGATGAGGTGCTCGCCCAGGTGGGCGGCGTGCTCGACCATGCCCTCCTCCCGCATGGCGGTGATCGTGGCGACCGCGGCGGCGCAGGCGAGCGGGTGCCCGGAGTACGTCAGCCCGCCCGGGTAGGGGCGCTCGTCGAACGCGGCGGCGACGGCGTCGGACAGGACGACCCCGCCCAGCGGGACGTAGCCCGAGTTGACGCCCTTGGCGAACGTGAGCAGGTCGGGCCGGACACCCCAGTGGTCGGCGGCGAACCAGGCGCCGGTGCGGCCGAACCCGGTCATGACCTCGTCGAAGATGAGCAGGATGCCGTGCCGGTCGCAGAGGTCGCGCACGCCGGGCAGGTAGCCGGCCGGCGGGACGAGCACGCCGTTGGTGCCGACGATGGGCTCCAGCAGCACCGCCGCGATCGTGCCCGGGCCCTCCAGCGCGATGACCTGCTCCAGGTGGGCCAGGGCCCGGTCGCACTCCTCCTGCTCGGTGGTGGCGTGGAAGGCGCTGCGGTAGAGGTACGGGCCGAAGAAGCGCACGACGCCGGCGGCGCCGGTGTCCGTGGCCCAGCGGCGCGGGTCACCGGTCAGGTGCATCGCGGTGTGCGTGGCGCCGTGGTAGGACCGGTACGCCGACAGCACCTTCGGCCGGCCGGTCACCACCCGGGCCATGCGCACCGCGTGCTCGTTGGACTCGGCGCCGCCGTTGGTGAAGAACACCTTGGTGAGCCCGTCCGGGGCGTGCGACGCGACCAGCCGGGCCGCCTCGGAGCGCTGGTCGTTGGCGAAGTGCGGGGCGATCGTGGGCAGCGTCGCTGCCTGCCGCTGGATCGCCTCGACGACCTTCGGGTGCGCGTGGCCGATGTTGAGGTTGACGAACTGGGAGGAGAAGTCGAGGTAGGTGTTGCCCTCCAGGTCCCAGAAGCGGCTGCCGAGCCCGCCGGCCACCGGCAGCGGTCGCAGCGCCCCCTGCGCCGACCAGGAGTGGAACACGTGCGCCCGGTCGGCCGCGGTCGCCTCGGCGTTCGTTCGGTGCGAGCTCATCACAGGACCCTTTCGGTGGTCAGACGGAAGCCGGCTCGTCGCGGAGGAAGTAGTTGATGTCGGCGGTGACCGCCTGGATGAAGCGGTCCGGTGCCGCGGCGCCGGTGTCGGTGAGGCGGTCGTTGCGCTGCCGCACGGCCGCGGAGAACGGCAGCTCGCCGGTGCGGCGGTAGCGGATCGCGCCGGTCGCGTCGCGGGCCGGCACGACCAGCGACCGGGCGTGGACGCTCGCGCTGAACGGCACGTCGAGCCGCCCCGCCGCGAACGCCCCGGCGACCCCGGCCGGCACGTCACCGTCCTGCAGCACCGGGTCGACCAGCTCCGCGACCTCCCGCTGCAGCCACGACATCTCCTCGTCGATGCGGGCCTCGTCCAGCGCCACGAAGTCCAGCAGCTCCGAGGTGCCCATCAGGGCGGTACGGATGCCCAGGGCGTTGGCGTCGGCGTCGGGAATCCCGTACGCCTCCTGGTTGGTCTTGTTGATGATCTTGTCGGCGCCGCCGAGCCTGGCGACCAGCCCGCCGTAGAGGATCAGGGCGTCGGCGGTGCCCCGGCCGCGCGGGAACACCCCCATGAACTCGTGCAGCACCGGGTGCACCGCGACGTGCGGCGGCAGGTACCGCGCGGCGAGCGCACGGATGCTGCGCAGCGCGGCCACGTCCTGGTGCACCTCACCGCCCTGCGGGTAGGCGATCGACAGGCAGCGCACCCCTTCCCGCACCGCGGCGATCGCCTCCAGCAGCGTGCAGGCCAGGCTGATCGACGGCGGCACCAGGACCGCGGTCAGGGTGCCGAACAGCTCCCGGTCGACGATCACGCCGTCGTCGGCGAGCGCCCCGCAGACCGCGTCGACCTGCCGCCACGCCTCCATTGACGTCGCGAACGGCACGTCCTTGCAGTAGGGCACGTTGTATCCGATGCCGCCGCCCTCGAACGAGGTGAACCCGGCCGCCAGGGCCACCGCGAACAGGTCCCGGGCGTCCGGCGAGCCGTGCCGGACCTCCAGCGGCACCCCGACGGCGTCCAGCAGCTGCCGGCCGCGCCGCCAGCCGTGCACGGTGAGCGGGTAGCCGTTGAGGTCCGCCGGCGCCTCCCGCAGCGCCTGCGCGGCCCGGTCGAACTGCTTGAGCCGGGTGTACGAGTCGATCGTGACCGTCAGCATGCCCGGCCCGGCCGGCTCGAGGCGGCGCAGCAGCTCCAGCATCTCCTCGTGGCCGCCGACCCCGCAGCGGGGCTGCGCGATCGGCCGGCCGGTGCGGTGGGCGGCGCGCAGCGCGTCGGCGGCCCGCGGCCGGGTGGAGGTGCGCAGCGCGTCGACGGTCTCCCGCCACTGCGGCAGGTCTGCGGCGGTGGACCGGTCGATGCGCATCCCGGCCCACTCGACGGTCTCAGACACCGGCCGCCACCCTCCCAGCGGTCGCGGCCTCGCGGATCAGGTCGAGCACCACCGGCAGCTCGAACGGGTTCTCGAGGATGTGGTCGACGCCGAGGCCGCGCAGCCGTTCGATGCCGCCGGCGGACTTGTGGCTGCCGACGGTCAGGTTCCCGCCGAGCACGACCGGGCAGCGCAGCCGTCCCGCGGCCCGCAGCGCGGGCAGGTCGGCGAGGTCGGCGTAGGCGTGGCCGTTGAGGCTGCCGATGACGACCGCCTCGGCGGTGGGGTTGGCCTCCAGCGCCGCGGCGAAGTCGGCCAGGGGCGTGCAGACGCCCAGATTGACGACGGTGAAGCCGTATTCGCGCAGCTGCATCGCGATGAGATGGTTGGCCACCGCGTGGGCGTCGCTGTGTGCCACGCCGAGAATGACGAGTCGCTGCATGGTTCGCTCCTTTGGGAATCCTCTGGGGGACAGTCAGTCGTCGAAGGCGGCGAACAGCTCGCGGTCGCTCGCCTCGGCCAGCCGCGCCCGGTCGAACTCGTCCGGGTCGGCCAGCGACAGGGACTCGAAGACCAGGTCGATCGCGGGCACCATGCCCCAGATCTCGCGGTACGGCGGCCACCCTTTGTGGCCCGTCAGCACGTCGTCCTGGCGGGCGAAGATGTAGTTCGCCCAGTCGCGGGTCATCGGCCGCCGGTGGTGGAAGTCGTGGCACACCGTGTCGCCGGTGAGCACGAGGTACCGGCTGGGCAGGTGCACCAGCAGCATCCGCGTCCACCAGCGGGCCCAGGCACGCAGCCGGGCACCGCCGCGCAGGCCGGCCGCGGGCACCGGCTCGCCGATGCAGATGGCGTTGGTGAGGCTCGCGAAGTACTCCTTGCCGCGGCGGGACTCGACGTCCCGGCCGGGGAACGTGTGCTTGACGCACAACCGCAGCGTGTTGCTGACCTGGAAGAACAGGGTCATCGGCAGCACCCAGCCGAGCAGCAGCAGCGCCCAGCCGTCCAGCAGGGTCGCCGCGACGGCCAGCCCGGCGTACCAGGCGAGGGTGAGCGCCCGTTCGAGCGGGCTGGCGGCGTGGGCGTAGGAGCGCACCCGCGCCCACAGGAACCGCGCGTGGAACACCGGCGAGACGAGCTTGCCCAGCACCCGCCGCCACATCTGCTCGCGGGTCATGCCGGGGCGCAGCTCCAGGCTCACCAGGAACGCCTGCACGGTCGGGTCCCGCAGCGTCATGTGGTGCAGCGCGTGGTGGTCGGCGACGTGCTCGGTGCTGTACCGCTCGAACTCCTGCACCATCAGCAGCCCGGCGATCATCTTGCCCAGCACCCGGTCCGGCCCGCGCCTGGCCCACATGTTGCGGTGGGCGCACTGGTGGAACATCATCATCCGCTGGTTGCGGGCGCCGTGCAGGGTGCTCGCCCAGCCCGGCAGCAGCAGCCACAGCCACCACCCGCCGAGGGCCAGCGCCGCCCCGCTCAGCGCCAGACCGGCCGCCATGGAGGCCAGCGCCGCGATCAGATGGGCAGTGGGCGTGAGGTGCAGGCGGCGTTGTCCCGTGTACGGGCGGCCGGTGAGCATCGTCAGCGGCAGCTGCAGCACGCCGGGCAGGCGCCGCATCCCGTCACGGACGCTGTTGTCCGCGGAGTCCGTGGTCGCGAACCGCCGTTCGGGTGCCGTGGCCGCGATGGTGTCCGGCGATGGCCGGTGCACGGTGGCGGTCATCGCTCACGCCCCCTCGCGGCCGGCACGCTCGTCGGCGACCGCCACGATGCCGGCCAGGATCTCGTCGATCTCCTGCGGTGTCGTGGCCGGGTTCAGCACCATGATCTTCAGGAAGACCGGCTGGCTGCCGTCGGCGCGGCGGACCCTGGTGCGGGCCAGCAGCACCACCCCGCGGTCCATCAGCTCCCGGCGCAGCGCGCCGTTGAACGCGTCGAGCCGGGCGTCGTCGCCGTCGGCGCCGGCCGGCAGGTACCGGAACAGCACGGTGCTCAGCGACGGCTCGGCGGCCAGCTCCAGCCGCGGGTGCGTGGCGACCTGGCCGGCCGCGTACCGGGCGAGGTCGTGGCAGCCGTCGACCATCTCGGCCATGCCCGCGCGGCCCAGCGCGCCCATCGTCACGGCGATCTTGAACGCCTCCGCCCGGCGGGTCGCCTGCACCGACTGCCCGTACAGGCCGATGTAACCCGCGGCCTTGTCGTCGTCGGCGTTCAGCGTCGTGGTCGTCTGCCCGGACAGCGGCGCCAGGTGCGCGGCGTCGGACACCAGGAAGATGCCCGAGGTCGCCGGGGTCCAGCCGAACTTGTGCAGGTCCAGCGTCACCGAGTCGGCCCGCTCGAGGCCGGCCAGGCGTCCGCGCAGCCGCGGCGAGAACAGGGCGCCGCCGCCGTACGCCGCGTCGGCGTGCAGCCACACGCCCCACCGCCCGCACACGTCGGCCAGGGCCGGCAGGTCGTCGACCCAGCCCTGATCGGTGGAGCCGACGCAGGCGATCGCCGCGACCGGCACGGCGTCGTCGGGCAGGTTCTCCAGCGTCCGCTGCAGCTGCGACGGGTCGAGCCGACCCAGCGCGTCGCTGGGCACCCGCACGATCGCCTGCTCGCCGATGCCGGTGATCCCGACCGCCTTGCCGATGGAGAAGTGGGTCGCGTCGGTGGCCAGCACGACCGGCCGCCGGCCGGTCCCGGCGAGGCCGTCGAAGAACGGCACCACCCCGGACTCGCGGCGCATCACGCTGTCCCGGGCGGTCAGGATCGCCATGAGGTTGGAGATGCTGCCGCCGGCGGTGATCGTGCCGCCGGCCGCCGGGCCGTAGCCGACGACGTCGCAGAGGTTGCGGATGACGTACCGCTCCAGCTCCAGCGCCCACGGCCCGGCCTCCCAGGCGTGCAGCGACTGGTTGAGCACGCCGAGGACGAGCTCGGCGGCGGCCGCGACCGGGGTCGGCGGGCACTGCATGCGGGCCACCGCGGCGGGGTGGCTGATGTCGACGGACCAGGTCGCGAACTCGCGCACGAACCGCCGGAACGTCTCGACCGGGTCGCCCGGCTCCTCGGGCAGCAGCGGCCCGGCGAGCAGCCGCCCGGCGGCCTCGCGTACCGCGGCGGGCCCGCCCGCGGTGACCGGGCCCGGCCGGGCGCTGGTCACCTCCCGCAAGGTGTCGAGGGCCACCCCGGTGAGCACCTCGACCAGCTGCAGCCCTTCGATGCTCCCAGCGGGCGGGAGCTGTGCCGTCGTGCGGCGGGCGGGCTGTTCGACGATCGTCATCTGCCATCTCCTCGCGTCGGCTGTCTGTCGCGTTGTCGCGTGTTCGGCGTCGTTCGCGTCGTTCGCGTGTTCGGCGTCGTTCGCAAGGAGGTTGTGCCCGCGCCCTATTCGGCCGGTTATCCCGCGGCTATCCGGCGGGGCGGCACGCCGGCGAAGGCGCGGCGAAAGCGAAACGATAGCGGCCCGGGTAGAACCGGTGCGACCGCAGTCCGCACCACGTGAGGAGAGCCCCGATGATTCGTCGGTTCGTCGTGACCGCCGCCGCGCTGGTCGCTGTCCTGCCGGCCGCCGCCGTCGTGCGCGGCCCCGGCCAGGTGAAGGCGGAGACGGGCTGGAGCAGTCCGGCCGTCGCCGTCGTCGGTCACCCGCGGTAGCGGGCGGCACGGGCAGTGCGCCCCCTGGATCAGGTCCGGATCAGGGGGCGTCTTCGTGCAGGTCGCGCAGTGCCTGGGCGGCCCGGGCGTGCCAGCCGCGGGCCCCGAGCTGGTCGAAGATCTCCAGCGCCGCGGCCAGCTGCGCGGATGCCTCGCCGGGCTCGCGGTCGGGCAGCCGGGCCAGCTCGAACAGCGCCTGCCCCTCCACGACGGGCTCGGCGACCCGCTGGGCCACCTGCACGGCCCGCTGCAGCGTCGCCCGGGCCCGCGCGGTCCGCCCGGCCCTCGCGTGCACGGTGCCGAGACCGTGCAGGGCGTGGGCCTCACCGGTACGGTCGGCGGCGCTGCGGACCAGGTGCAGCACCTGCTCGAAGGCCTGGGCGGCGCGACCGAGATCGCCGGTGTCGAGGTACACCTCGCCGACGCGGTGCAGCACCTGCGCCTCGACCCGCCGCACCCCGACCGACCGGCAGATGCTCAGCGCCTCCTCGACCAGCTCCCTGGCCTCGTCGGGGGCGCCCTGGCTGAGCCGGACCCGGGCCAGGTTGGACAGCACGTGGGCCTCCGCGACCAGGTCGCCGGCCCGCCGCAGGGCGGTCAGTGCCGCCCGGTAGCCGTCCAGGGCCGCCGTCGCGTCGCCGCGCAGCCGGTCCAGGTAGGCGAGGTTGCGCCGGACCAGCGCGGCGGCGTGCGGGTCGTCGACGCTGTCGAGCAGCCGCAGCGCCTGCCGCAGCTTCGGCTCGGCCCGGTCCGGGTTGCGCAGGAACATGTGCATGGTGCCGAGGGAGTGCAGCGTGACCGCCTCGCCGCGGCGGTCGCCGGCCCGGCGGGCGGCGTGCAGCGCGATGCCGGCGGTCTCGGCCCACTCGTCGTAGTACGCCCGCGTCTCGAACAGCGTGACCAGGGTGAACGCCAGGTCCCAGCAGTGCTCGGCGAGCCCCGCGTCGCCGGCCAGGCGGACCGCGGCGACGAGGTTGAGCCGCTCCAGCTCGAGCCACTCCATCGGGCGGGCGAGCATCGGCCCGGTCACCGGGTCGGGTAACGGCCAGCGCGGCGCGGTGCCGTGCACGATCGTGTAGTCGCCGCCGTACTCGCGGCGGTGCGCCAGCTCCGCGGCCGTGAGCCAGCCCGCGACGACCCGCCGGACGAGCTCCTCGCGGACACCGTCGGGCTCCTCGGCGGCGAGCAGCTCCCGCGCGAAGGCGCGCACGAGGTCGTGGAAGCGGTACCGCACGGCGCCGGTCGTCTCGTCGGCGTGCGCCTCCAGCAGGCGGACGTCCACCAGCCGCTCCAGCGAGTCCTCGACGACGTCGTGCCCGGCCTCCAGCAGCGGCATCGCGATCCAGGCGGGGAAGTCGTCGCCGGGCAGCACGCTGAGCCGGCGCAGCAGCCGCCGGGTCTCCGGCGGCAGGCTGTCGTAGCTCAGCCGCAGCGTGCCGCGCACGCACAGGTCCCGGTGCACGAGCTCGTCGAGCAGCTGCGCCTCGTCCCGCAGCCGGCTGACCAGCCGCTCGACCCGCCAGTGCGGGCGGGACGCCAGCCGGGCGCCGGCGATCCGCAAGGCCAGCGGGAGGTGCCCGCACAGCGCGGCGAGCTCGTCGGCCTCGTCGGGCTCGGCGAGGATGCGCGGCCCGACGATGCTGTAGAGCAGCGACGCGCTCTGCCGGCCGGACAGCACCTGCACGTCGAACTGGTGCGAGCCCGGCAGCGCCGTCAGCCGCACCCGGGACGTGACGATCGCCGCGGAGCCGGGCGCGTTGACCAGCAGCGGCAGCACCTGCGTCTCGTCGGCGGCGTTGTCCAGCAGCACCAGCACCCGCCGCCCGGCGAGCAGGCTGCGGAACTGGGCGACGCGCTCGCTGACGCTCTCCGGGATGGCCGGGCCGCTGGTGCCCAGCGCCCGCAGGAACTGCGCCAGGACCTCCGGCACCCGTTCCCAGCCGGGCCGCCCGCCGAGGTTCGCGTACAGCTGCCCGTCGGGGAACTGGTCGGCGAGGCCGTGCGCGGCGTGCACCGCGACACTGGTCTTGCCGACGCCGCCCGGGCCGCTGATCGCCACCACCGGTGAGCTGCCCGGCTGCTGCGGGTCGTCCCGGCGCGCCGTCAGCGCCGCCTGGATCTCCTCGACGAGCTTCTCGCGGCCGGTGAAGTCGGCGACGTCCATCGGCAGCTGCCGCGGCGGCCCGGGCGCCCCGGCGGGTGTGCGCAGCGCCGCGACCGGACCGGCGGTCGGCGGCAGGTCCAGCGCCGGGTCCTGGGTGAGGATCGCCCGCTCCAGCCGCTGCAGCTCCGGCCCGGGATCGGCGCCGAGCCGCTCCACCAGCAGCTGGCGGGCCCGCCGGTACACCTGCAGCGCCTCGGCCTGACGGTCACACCGGTACAGCGCGAGCATGAGATGCGCGTGGATGCGCTCCCGCAGCGGGTGCACCACCGCCAGCCGCTCCAGCTCACTGAGCAGCTCCTCGTGCCGGCCCGTGGCCAGCTCCAGCCGGATGCGCTCCTCGACCGCGGTGTCGCGGGCCTCCTCCAGCTGCCGCCGCCACGCCTCGGCCGGCTCGCCCGGGATGCCGGGCAGCGCCGGGCCGAACCACATGGCCTCCGCGGCGCGCAGCTGCTCCAGCGCCTCCTCGGTGAACCCTTCCCGGGCCAGCCGGCGACCCTCGTCGACGAACTGGCCGAACCGGTGGGCGTCGATCTCCTCGTGCGCCATCCGCAGCTGGTACCCGCCGGTGCGGGTGATCACGGCCGAAGCGCGGCCGGCCTCGGCGAGCGTCCGGCGCAGCTGGGAGACGCAGATCTGGATCTGCGACCGGGCCGTCGGTGGTGGCTCGGGCCACACCGCCTCGATGAGGTCGGCGACCGGCACGACGAGGCCGCTGTTGACCGCCAGGCAGGCCAGCACCGTGCCGCTGCGGGTGCTGGAGATGGTCCATCGCCGGCCTTCGTGGACGACCTCCATCGGCCCCAGCACCCGCAGCTCCATCGGACTCCAACTTCAGGCTCCCGAGCGTCGACGGTGGCATCACCGCAACGATATCGAAGCATAACTATCAGTAGCCGGAGTCGCATCAGCCGTGACTGTCGATTCCTGGTGGCCGGGGGAGCTTTCCGTCAAAGGCAACACACCGGTAACGGCGCGGTCATCTGCCGCGACCGGGGTCGTCGTCCGGCTGCTTCTTCAGGGCGCCATCCGGTCCCTCCCGCGGGTCGCGCTCCGGGTGCTCCCTTTCCTGGTGCTCCCTTTCGGGGTGGTCCCGCAGGTGTTGCAGGGCGATGACGGCGCCGACCAGCACGACGCCGCCGGCGATCTGCATCGCGGTCAGCCGCTGGCTCAGCCACCACCAGGCGAGCACCGCGCTGAACACCGGCTCCAGCGAGATGTTCACGGCGCCGGCCTGCGCGCCGACCCGTGCCGTGCCCCACGCGTACAGCAGGAACGGCACCAACGTGCCCAGCACCCCGACGAACATGATCCCCGGCCACTGGTCGCCGTGCCGGGTGATGCCGGGCGCGCCGCCCGGCGCCAGCACCACCAGCCACACCACGCTGGACACGGCGAACGCGTACACGTTGGCGCGCAGCGCGCCGTGCGCGCGCGTCGCCGCGCTGCCGAGCACGGAGAACGCCGCGACACCCGCCGCCGTGGCCAGGCCGAAGCCGATGCCGACCAGGTCCAGCTGCCCCCAGGACGTCTCCGGCAGCCGCACGACCAGCGCCACGCCGAGCAGCGCCGCGGCGAGACCGAGGGTGAGCGGCAGGCTCATCCGCCGCCGCCCGAGCATGATCAGCCAGCCCACCACGAGGGCCGGGGCCAGGTTCTGCAGCACCATCGCCACCGCGACCGGCAGGTGCTGGATCGCCAGGAACAGGCAGCCGTTGGCCACCGCCACCGAGACGCCGAACCCGACGGTCACGGCCCAGCCGGCCCGCTCCGGCGCCGCCTGCCGGTCCTGCCGGTCTCGGTGCTCCTGGCGGTCTTGGCGCTCTTGGCGGTCCTGCCGGCGGGTGGCGCGGCCGGCGCCGACCAGCAGCGCCAGCCCGGCGAGGGTGATGAACGTGCGGGTCGCGACGAGCTCGAGGGGGTCGACGCCGGCGTCGAAGAGGCGGCTGGCGACGGTCCCGCCGAACCCCCACAGCGCCGCCGCCACGACCACCGCCGCGTAACCCGCCAGCCGGCCCTGCCCGCGCCGGGCCGGCTCGGGCCCGCGTGCCGCCGCGACCGTGACCGGAGGGCTCGATGAGGTCTGCGCTGCCATGGCGTCACTCCGTCCGCACCTCGATGATGTAACCTTTAAAGCAGTTTACCGGTTACCGGAGGCGGCGCAATGAAACCACAGGAGGCACCCGGAGCCCTGGAGATCGTGCGGTCCTTCGCCAACACGCTCGACCTGGAGCACGGCACCGACCAGCTCACCGACGCCACGGGCCTCGCCGCGTGGTGCCGGCGACACCTGCCCGAGGTGTCCCCGCCCGCCCTGCGTGACGCCGTCGCACTGCGCACGGCGCTGCGCGACGCGATCGACGGCGATCCCGCCACCCTGGACGCGATCGCCGCCGCCCAGCCCCTCCGGCTGCGCCTCGGCGGCGAGTCCGCGCGGCTCACGGCGGGGGAGGACGCCACCGACCCGCTCGCCGCCCGGCTGCTGGCGGTCGTGGCGGTCGCCGCCCTCGACGGCACCTGGGAGCGGCTCAAGCTGTGCCCGGCCGAGGACTGCCGCTGGGCCTTCTACGACCACGCCCGCAACCGCAAGGGCGTCTGGTGCCAGATGTCGGAGTGCGGCAACCGGCGTAAGGTCCGCGACTTCCGCGCCCGCCGCGCCGCGGCCGGCTGACCACGCCGAGCCGGCGAAGGTCGGCCGGCGCCGGCCGCGGCGGGGCGCGATGACCCGCCTTCAGGGGCGCACGGTGCCGCTCGCCCAGGCAGAGCCGCCCGCGTGCGGGTAGAGCACCAGGTTGCCGTCTTCCTGCATCCACAGCGTGGCGTCGCCGCGTCCGCTGGTGCCGGACGCCCACAGCGGCCGGTCGGCGTGGTCGTAGAGGACCAGGTTGCCGTCGTGCTGGCTGGTCAGCCGGTACCCCTTGTGGCCGCCGCGCACCCAGTACGGCACGCCGCGGTCGTGCATGACGAGATTGCCGTCGCCCTGCAGCCAGAGCGTGAAACGGCCGCAGCCGGAGAACAGGGCGGAGCCGCGGAACAAGTCCGGATACGGGTGGTACGCGACGGCGTCGAAGGTGTCGCCGAAGCCGTGGCCGTAGGCCCATTCGAGCCAGTCGCCGGCCTCGTTGTCGTTGACCGTCTGGCTGTTCACGGTGACGACGGCCGTGTGGAAGTTTCGCCGTCGCGCCGAGGTCACCGCGGGGCACGGGCCGGCCACCGTTGACGGTCGGCCGCGGGCGGCGCGAGCGTGTGCGCCATGACGAAGAGGCTCGCCGTCCTCGGTGCCGCCGGCGCGTGCGCCGCCCTGCTCGTGGCGTACCTGCAACTGCCCGCCGCCGAGGCGACGGTGCCGCCACCGGTCGCGCCGGTGACCGGCAACGCGACCTACTTCGACGGGCTCGGCTCGCCGTACGGTGGCTGCGGGCTGCCGCAGGCGGAGCTGGAGACGCAGGACTTCGTCGCCCTGAACGTCTTCGACACCCCCGGCGACGGCAGCTACAACACCCGGCCGGTGCCGCCGGCGATGGCCGACAAGATGGGCGTGTGGGACAACGGCCGCAACTGCGGGCGCTGGGTCCAGGTGAAGATCGCCGACTACTGCACCGGCACCAACGACGGCGCCCTCGGCCAGCCGTTCTGCCGCAACGGATCCTGGACCGCCGACGCCTACAACGGCGGCGTGCTGAACATGCTGGTCGCCGACAGCTGCGCCGACACGAACGCCTGGTGCCGCGACGACCCGTACCACCTGGACCTGTCCAAGGCGTCGCTGAACCGCTTCTCGAAGAACGGCTCCACCCTCGGCGACCTGTACCCGAACCACTGGAACAACCGGCACGTCGCCTGGAACTTCATCCCGGCGCCCGCCTACTCCGGCGACATCCAGATCGGCTTCCTCAGCGGCGCGCAGCGCTGGTGGCCGGCGATCGCCGTCTCCCGCCTGCCCAACGGCATCCACGGCGTCGAGTACTACGCCGACGGTGCCTGGCGGGCGGCCCAGCCCAACGGCGACATGGGCCAGTCGTTCGTGATCGGCGGCACCACCTCCGGCGGCACCCAGTTCCGCATCCGGGCCAGGGACGCGGCCGACGCGCCGCTGTTCGGCGGCCGCGAGTACAGCTTCGCGCTGCCGGACGCCTGCTCGGCCCAGTGCGGCCAGGCGTACACCAAGGCGACGTACACCACGACGGGCGCGTCACCGTCGGTCTCGTCTTCCGTCTCGGTCTCACCGTCGGTCTCGGTCTCGCCGTCCAGGTCTGTGTCGCCGTCGGCCTCGCGGTCACCTTCGGCGTCTGCTTCTGTGTCTGCTTCTGTGTCTGCTTCAGGGTCCGCCGGTGGTTGCACCGCGACCGTCGCCGTCACCGGCTCGTGGAACGACGGCTACCAGGCCGAGGTGACCGTCCGCAACACCGGCACCACCGCGTCGACCGGCTGGACCACGGCGTTCACCTTCGCCGGCACCCAACGGATCGCCAGCTCCTGGAACGCCGTCACGACCCAGTCCGGCACCCGGGTCACCGCGACGAACCAGCCCTACAACGCCGTCATCCCACCCGCCGGCACCACCAGCTGGGGCATGGTCGTCACCGGCCAGAACCAACCCCTGACCGCCGTCACCTGCACGCTCAGGTAGCGGCCAGCAAGCACATGGCCGCGATGCGGTCACGGTACCCGTACGGATCGAACTTCACGCGTCGTCACCTGACCCGCGTCATCCGTCAGCGCCCGGATGAACTCGGTGCGCTCGGGCTCGGCCTGGCGCAGGAAGTTGCCGTGCAGCAGCTTCATGTACCGACGATCCGGGCGAACGTACCGGTCGACGACGCCAGCGAACTCAGGATCGTCACGAATACGCCGCACACCAGAATTCTGCCAGCGAACCACCGCCCGGAACCGAACCCACCGTCGACGCGGTGCGACGTCGCGGTGTAGTCGACTGTCGTCGCCACCATCAGAGACTGACCACGAAGGCGTGCTGGATGTCATTTCCGGATCGGACGGATTTCCGGAGATGTCGGGTGCGTCGTTGCTGACGGACGGCGTGTGGGTCTGGCGGCGCGATCTGGCGTATTACCTGCGACGCTTAAATGTATTTCGACCGGCCGTGAAGCGGCACACGTGGTGGCGAAGACCCGCCGGAGGAAATCCTCCGGCGGGTCCGGGCCGTTCGTTCATGTGACGACGGCGGGGGCGGTCAGCACCAGCCGGTGGTGGCCGGGGCGCTCTGGACGGAGCCGGAGACGGCGTACACCGTCGTGCGGCAGTCCGAGCCGCCGGTCACGGTCGTGGCGGTCACCTCGGCCGTGCCTGCCTGCGCCGGCACGGTGAACTGCCGGTCGACGTAGTAGGCGCGGTACATCTGCCCCCAGCGAGGGTCGGTGTACTGCTCCCAGTACTGCCGGGTGATGACGACCCGGAAGGAGGTCTCCTCGACCGAGTTGTCCTTGAAGCCGTACACCGTGGTGCCGTCCTCCGCCCTGGAGATGGTGCGCACGTTGGTCGGGGCGGCGAGGGTTGCGGTGTACGTCCGGCAGCCCAGCGACGGGTTGCCCGGGTTCGCGGCGCCGGCGGGGACGACGCTGATGCCCCACGCGCACACCTGGTGGGTGCCGAGACCCGCCGGGACGAGCGCGTCGAAGCCCCGGTAGGAGCCGTACGCCGGGTACGCGGCGGCGACGTCCGGGCGGTACGTGTTGGCGGTGAGGGTCTGCTTCCACGCGCCGTCGATGGAGATGTCGACGATGAGCGGCGCGTTGCCGCCGTCCCGGTCGATGGCCCAGCCGGTGACCCGCACGGCGTTGCCGACGTAGGTGACCGTGTCGAGCGTGCCGTGCACGGGGATGTCCCGCACCACCGGGTCGCCGTCGCCACCGCCGTCGCCGCACACCGGCGGCGGCACCGGAACGTTGCAATTCGGCGCGGCGCTGGCCGGGCCGGACGGCAGGACGATCGCACTGAACAAACCGGCCAGCGCGACCGCGCCGACCTGAAGAAGTCGTCGTTTCACAGCTCTTTCTCCTCTGTACGAGGTCATCTCGGTGATGACGAGAGGAATGTAGAAATAGGACGCCGCCGCCGATTCAATTCGCCGCGGACCGTGGCACGAACTGGGGAGTGGCCCGAACGTCCAGGACAATGGTCAGGACACAATTCGGGACACCTGTCCCTGTCCACGCGGGACACGCTGATGATTCAATTCGCCGGCAATTGCATCGTAATTCGTCTGCGATTCCGTCCGGGAATCAGCGCGGAATGGTCGGTGGGCCCGGCCCCCCTGGGCGACGGCGGCGACGGCAGGCACCCCCTCCGATGAAAGTTTCGCCGGGTTTCCAGCAGATTCGCCCGCCCACCTTGCCGAAAAGGTTTTCGGGGCGCACCGTGGCGGAGTCCATTGATGAAAGGGGATGTGATGCGGCTTCAACGGTACCGGGGCCTCGTGCTCGTCGCCGCCACGGTCGGCCTCGTCGCGGGCGGCGCGGTCGTCGCCGGCACGTCGGCCGGTGCGGCGGTCGCGGGCTGCCGGGTGACGTACACGATCAGCTCGCAGTGGCAGGGCGGGTTCGGGGCCGACGTGGCGGTCACCAACCTCGGCGACCCGATCAACGGCTGGACGCTGACGTGGAGCTTTGCCCCCGGCCAGAGCGTCACCCAGGCCTGGAACGCGACCGTGACGCAGACCGGCACCAGCGTCTCGGCGGTGAACGCCGGCTACAACGGCGCGCTCGGCACCGGCGGGAGCACGTCGTTCGGCTTCAACGGCACCTGGAGCGGCTCGAACCCGGTGCCCGCCACGTTCCGGCTCAACAACGTGCTGTGCACCGGCACCGCCGGCCCGACCACGAGCGCCTCGCCGACCAGGTCGGCGTCGCCGTCGCCGAGCGCCTCCAGCACACCCGGAAACCCCGGCACACCGGGCACGAAGACGGTGCGGGTGTTCTGGCTCAAGCCGACCGACGTCGCGTTCGACCAGCGCTACCCGGACGGCATCGCGAACGTGATGCGCGAGGCGCAGCGCTACTACCGCCAGGAGCTCGGCAAGACGTTCGCCCTGAACGCCACGGTCGTCGAGACGGTCAACGGCGAGCACGACACCAACTGGTACATCAACACCAACTGCGACCCGAACGGCGACCGCTACTGGTGCGTCGTGTTCAACATGCAGGCCGAGCTGCGGCGCCGGTTCGGCCTCGCCAACCCCGACAACCGCTGGCTGATCGTCGGCGAGATCAGCGCCGAGGACGTCGGCAGGTCCGGCGGCGGCGCCAGCCCCGGCTGGGTCCTGCTCTCCGGCCACGACGCGGACGGCGGCGCCGGCCGCAACGGCCCGATGAACCGCTGGTACGGCGGGATGGTCCACGAGCTCGGCCACGGCTTCGGCCTGCCGGACTCGAGCTCCACGGACGGCACCCCGATGTCCGCGTCGTTCTACAACTACCCGAACACGCACTTCAGCCAGGCCCAGAAGAACGCCATCCTGGCCGGCCCGTACGGCAGCTTCCTGAGCTGACCACCGCCGACAGGCCGGGCACGCGACGTAGAATGGGAGACCTCATGATCATCGCCCAGGATTCGGTACGCGTGTCCGGCCGTCCGCAGCTCGTGCGGTAGATGCGCCGGCGTTGGCTGTTCGCCGACCAGCTCGGGCCGCACTTCCTCGACGGCCCGCGGCAACCGGTGCTGCTCGTCGAGGCGAAATCCGTGTTCCGCCGCCGGGTGTTCCACCGGCAGAAGGCGCATCTGGTCCTGACCGCGCTCCGGCACCGGGCCGCCGAGCAGGCATACCGCTCCGGTGCCGTGCCCGCGGCCAGCGCCGAGTGCTTCATCCGGCAGATCATCGGCTGGCGTGACTACGTCTGGCACCTGTACTGGTACCGCGGCGCCGGCTACCCACGCTCGAACGCGCTGCGGGCGACCCGGCCGCTGCCCCGGTGGTTCGCCGAGCTGGACGCCGACGCCGTCCAGGCCCGGTGCCTCGCCGACGTGCTCGCCGGCGTCCGCGACCGGGCCTGGGTCCACCACATCCCACGGCTCATGGTGCTGGGCAACTACGCGCTACAGCGGGGCTGGCGCCCGGCGGCGGTCGCCGACTGGTTCCACCGGTGCTTCGTCGACGGCTACGCGTGGGTGATGACCGCCAACGTGATCGGCATGAGCCAGTACGCCGACGGCGGCGCGATGACCACCAAGCCGTACGCGGCGGGCGGCGCGTACCTCGACCGGATGAGCGACTACTGCCACGGCTGCCGCTACAACCCCCGCCACCGCCTCGGCCCCGACGCCTGCCCGTACACCGCCGGCTACTGGGCACTGCTCGACCGCACCCGCGATGCCTTGACCGGCAACCACCGCATGGCCCAGCCGCTGCGGGGCCTGCAACGCCTGCCCGACCTGGAGGCCGTCGTCGCCCAGGAACACGCCCGCGGCTCCCGCGCCCCCTGAGGCCACCGGCCGCGCTCAGTCCGGAATGTTCAGAAAGTCCATGGCCCAACGCGTCCACTGCCCGTACGGGTTACACGGGTACACGTCGATCCCGGTGCCCCAATAGCCGTTGGGGTCCACGGTGTCCAGGCACATGCCGGGATACTCGATGGCCTCCCACTGTTCCTGGTTCGCGGGGTGCCGCCAGCCCTGACCGGCCTGCCCGCAGGCCTCGGCCCACACGGCGTTGGGCGGGGAGCCCGGACTCGCGACCCCGTTGACGTTGTAGGTCAGGCACTTGTTCGTGGCCTTGTTGCGGAACCGCCGGTTGTTGTCGGGCTGCCCGGCGAAGCCCTCCTGGCTGAACGCCTGGTACTGCACCTGCGGCTGCTCGGACGCCGCCCGGCACCGGTAGGTCTGGACATTGGTGCGGACGTTGCCGGCCGTCTCCGCCTGAATGTCGACGCACCAGGTCCGGACGTTCTCTGCCCAGCCCCTGAACTGGTAGTACATGACATTCGGCGAGGCGCCCGCAGGCGCCGCCCCCAGGGCGATCGACAACGCCATGGCCACGGTCGCCACGACGCCGAAGCTGCTACGTCTGAACAAGCTCCACCATCCTCGAGTCGGTGGGGCCAGACGCTATACGTGCACACTCTTCGATCGCTCTCCGCCCGCTGACAACGCCGCGGTGACCGGGTGGTGTGAGCGGGTCGGCGTCACATGGTGGACAGGGCGAGCGCGAAGACGCCCGCGGAGGCGGTGAGCAGGGCGCCGAGGGTGCCGCCCAGGACCAGGAGTGCGGGCCGGGTGCGTAGCCACAGGCGCAGGACGAGGTACACGCCGGCGGCGCCGATCAGGGCCATGACGGCCAGGTACGACACGAACAGGAAGCTCGCGCCGATCAGCAGGCCGCCGGCGGCCGCGGCGACCGACGCGCGGCGGGCGCCGAGGTCGCGGACCAGAGTGTGGTGGAGGACGGCGCCGGCGAGCAGCGAGGCGACGATGATGGTGCCCGGCAGCCAGACTCGGGCGAGGGCCAGCATGAGCGCGAAGCACGCGGCGACGCCGGCAGTTGTGGCGGCGCCTTCGAGGAGGGCCCGGCGGGGGCCGGCGGGGCGCAGCCGGGTGACGGTCGCGACCGCTCCGGCGTACGTGGCGATCAGGGCGATCAATGCGATGAGCGCGAGGTCCACCATGCCGCCGACGCTACCGACCCTGGGCGGCACAACGGGTGGCCGAGATGGGTGGATGTCGTGAAGGTCGGTGCGGCGGGACGAACGCGGGTGAGCGGAACTGTCGCCGGTCACCAACCTCGATGGCGCCGGCGGTCCTAGGGTGGGCGCATGACCGAGATCGTGATTCGTGGTGGGCGTGTCATCGACCCGGGGGCGGGGACGGACGAGGTCCGTGACCTGCTCGTGCGCGACGGCTCGATCGCCGATCCTGCCACCCTGAGCGAGGGTGCCGTCGTCGTGGACGCGACCGGGCTGGTCGTCGGGCCGGGGTTCGTCGACGTGCACAGCCACGTCAGCACGATCGCCGGGCAGCGGCTGCAGGCGTTCGACGGCGTGACCACGGCGCTGGACCTCGAGATCGGGCTGATGCCGGTGGCCGTCGCGCTCCGGCGGGCCGCCGAGGAGGGGCGGCCGCTGAACTACGGGTACTCCGCGTCGTGGGCGGCGGCCCGGGGGCTGGTGCTCGCAGGGGTCGAGCCGGTGCCGGACCTGGCCGGCGTGCTGGCGCTGATGGGCAACGAGCACTGGCAGGCGTCGTCGTCGCCGGCACAGCGTGACCGGTGGCTGGACCTGCTGTCCGGCGAGCTCGCCGACGGTGCGCTGGGCATCGGGGTGCCGATCGGGTACACGCCACGGGCCGAGCCCAGCGAGTTCCTGCACGTCGCCCGGCTGGCCGGCGGCAACGGGGTGCCGGTGTTCGCGCACGTGCGGAACCTGATCGAGGCCGACCCGGACGTGCTCGTCGACGGCGCGGACGAGGTCACCGCGGCCGCCGCCGAGACCGGCGTCGCGATGCACTACTGCCATGTCAACAGCACCTCGGGCCGGCACGTGGAGCGGGCGCTCGGCACGATCCACGCGGCGGTCGCGGCGGGTTCGCGGGTGACGTACGAGGCGTACCCGTACGGCACCGCGTGCACGGGCATCGGCGCCGCGTTCCTCGCCCCCGAACGGCTGCACGTGTGGGGGGTCAGGCCGCACAACCTGGTGCTGCTGCCGTCGGGGGAGCGGATCGCCGACGCGGCCCGGCTGCGGGAGGTCAGGGCGGCCACGCCCGGCGCGCTGTGCCTCATCGAGATCCTCGACGAGACGGATCCGTCGGACCGTGCGCTGCTGGAGGGCACGTTCGCCGACCCGGGCACGATCGTGGCCAGCGACGCGCTGCCGGTGACGTTCAACGACGGCACCCGCGACACGCGGCAGTGGCCGCTGCCGGAAGGCGCGACCCACCCGCGCACGGCCGGCACGTTCGCGAAGGCGCTGCGGCGGTTCGTGCGGGAGACCGGGATCTGGGACTGGCCGGAGGCGTTCCGGCGCTGCTCCTACCTGCCGGCCCGGCTGCTCGACGCGCACGCGCCCGCCGCCCGGCGCAAGGGGCACCTCGGCATCGGCGCGGACGCCGACGTCGTCGTGCTGGACCCGGAGCGGGTCACGGATCAGGCGACGGTGCTCGCCTCGACGGCACCGTCGCACGGCGTCCGGCATCTGCTGGTCAACGGCGAGCCCGTCATCCGCGACGGCGAGCTGCTGCCGGACGCGTACCCGGGGCGGGCGCTGCGCTCATGAGCCACCCGCGCCGGACCGGATGAGGTCGTCGACGCCACTGAGGAAGGTCGCGCAGACCTGGTCGCGGTCGGACAGGCAGCCGGCCGCCATGGCGCCGTCGCGGAGCATGACGAACCGCTGCGCGCGAGGATCGCTGCCCGTCAGGGCGGTGACCGTGTCGAGGAACCATTGCCGGTGTGCCAGGACGGCCTGGTGCACCGGGTGGCCGGGGTCCGGGTACTCGGCCGCGGCGTTCAGGAAGGCGCAGCCGCGGAAGCCGTCCGACCGGATGCCCTCGGCGATCGACGCCGCGACGGCGCGGAGCGCGTCGGGGGCCGGGAGGCCGGCGGTCAGGGCCGCGTCCACCTGTCCCCGGATCTGCTGGTCGGCCGCCTGCAGGTAGGCGAGGACGAGGTCCTCCTTGCCGGGGAAGTGCCGGTAGAACGTGGCCCGGGTCACCTTCGCCTCGCCGATGATCCGGTCGACGCCGACCGAGTGGATGCCTTCCCGGTAGAAGATCCCGGCGGCGGTGACCAGGAGCCGCTGCCGTGCCTCGGAAACTCCACCCAGTGCCATGGGCTCCATCTTAGAGATAGAACGTTCGGTCTTGACAGGCCTCCGCGAAGCCTGCACGCTGGGCCAAGACAGAACGTTCGTTCTCCCACTGGAGGAACGCCATGACCACGCTCACCACGTCCGGCATCGAGGCGACGGCGTCCGCCCTGCGGAGGCTGTACTTCGTCCGCTTCGCGTTCGCCATCGTCTGGGCCCTCGTGATGTTCACGACCGCCGAGCACCTCGGCCCGCTCGCCAGGACGCTGCTGGTGCTCTATCCGCTGTTCGACGTGGGTGCGGCCGTCGTCGACGCCCGGGCTTCCCGCGGCACCGGATCGCCCGCGCTGCTCTACGTGAACGTCGCCGTCAGCCTGCTCGCCGCCGCTGGCCTGGTCTTCGCCGGCGCCGACGGCATCCCGGCGGTCCTGCGCGTCTGGGGTGCGTGGGCGGTCGTGGCAGGACTGGTGCAGTTGGCCGTGGGGGTCACCCGCCGCCGCATGGGCGGCCAGTGGCCGATGATCATCAGCGGCGGCATCTCAGTGCTCGCCGGTGGGTCGTTCATCGCCGGCGCCGCCGCGGACGACCCGGCGCTGACCAACGCGATCGCCTACGCCATCCCCGGCGCCGTCTTCTTCCTGATCTCCGCCGTCCGCCTCGGGCGCGCAGCGAAGGAATAGGCAGCGAAGAGAATGGCCGCGAAGAGGCAGGTCGCGACGGGAGCCGGGAAGCGCTCAGATCGCCGCGGCCCGGTCCGATAGGGGACCGGACGTGTGCGCTCCGGGGCGGTGCGATGGGTGTGTCGAACGTGACGAGAGTGGTGTGCCTGCTCTTCGTCGGGCTGGTGGTGTTCCGGTTCACCGACCTGTACAACACGCAGGCGGCCGGGATCTCGATCTGCGCCCTGGAGACCGTCGCGCGCCGCGGTCGCGGAGGCCGTCATCCGGCTCAGCCAGATCCTGCACATCGACACCGTCGCGGAGGGCATCGAGGACCCGGCCCAGGCGACCGAGCTCACCCTGCTCGGGTACCGCACCGCGCAGGGCTTCCACTTCGCCCGCCCGCTGCCCGCCGGCGACGTCGAGGCGTTGCTGCACCGCTCCGCCGCCGAGTGGCCGAGCCTGCCGACGGCGCCGGACCCCGCCGCGCCCCGCCCGGTGGCCGTCCACGGCTGAGACCGGCTCCCGGCGGGCCGCGACGGGTCCGCCGGAAGCCGGTCGCTGTGGCTCAGGTGATGGTGAGGCTGTCGATGTTCGCCCCGTTGGCGCCGGTCGTGGTGGCCCGGACGGTGACCTGGCTGCCGGCGGGCAGGGACGCGGTGAACGAGGTCGTGCTCCAGGCGTCCCAGGAGCCGGTCGGGTTGAACGCCAGGGCGCCGTTGACGCCGGTGCCGTTGACCGAGATCGCGAGGGGCCGGTTGGCGGTGCCGCCGTTGGCGTAGCGGAACGCCAGCGTCCTGGTGCCCGCGGCGGGCACGTTGACGGTCCACTGGACATAGGCGCCGCCGGCCGAGGTGTCGGCGAAGTCGATGAAGCCCGTCCCGGTGTAGTCCGCGTGACGGGTGTCGATGACGGCGCCGCTGAGCAGGGCCCGTTCCGCCGGGTACGCGGTGCCGCCCGTGACCGCCGGGAAGGCCGCGCCGCTCGGCTCGACCGTGGCCGCCACCCCGCCGCCGGCGACGACCGGGATCGACGCGGTGACGACCGACAGGACCTTGCGGGTGGCGTCCCACACCGTGCCGCCGCCGCTGGTGATCGCCGTCGCCTCGGTGCTGTAGGCCGGCAGTGTCGCGCCGCCGTTGACCCGCATGCCGACCGGGGCGGTCAGGCCGTGGACGCGCACGATGTACCGGCGCGCGGTGGGTGCGCCGTCGTAGGTGCCCTGCGGGTGCCGGATCACGGTCCTCGTCGCCGCGTCGGTGTAGGTCAGGGTGGTGACGGCCCTGGCGCCGGAGACGCGGTGCGCCTCGGTGACGCCGTCGTCCTCCACCAGGTTGAAGGTGCCGTCCGCGCCGGCGTACACCTCCATCTCCAGCTGCCGCTTGTTCAGGTACGCGGTGCTCTGCGCGTACTGGTACTTCGGCAGGATCGCGCCGGCCTTCACGAAGAGGATGATCTCGCCGGTGTGGGTGACGTAGGGCAGGTCGGACGCGTCGGTCCCGACGTGCTTGATGTCGGCCCAGAAGTTGTACCAGGTGGCGCCGGCGGGCAGCCAGACGTTCTGGGTCGCGCCGCCGTCGGACGTCACCGGCGCGACGAGCAGCGACGGCCCCCACATGTACTGCAGGTCGTGCGAGTAGGCGTTCGGCTGGTTCTGGTAGTCGATGACCATCGCCCGGGCCATCGGCATCCCGGTGGTGCTCGCCTCGTGGGCGATGCTGTAGATGTACGGCAGCAGCGTGTACCGCAGCTCGCCGTACTTGCGGAAGTCCGCCTGGATGACGGCGCTCTGGTCGAGCGGCCAGCGGGACGCGATCGCGCCCTGCGATGTGGTGCTGGCCCCGCTGTGCGGCCGCCAGATCGGCGACAGGCTCGACCAGGCGGCCGCCCAGTTGCGGTAGAACGGCTCGGGGATCAGGCCGCCGGTCTGGCCGTGGAAGCCGCCGCCGTCGATGTTGGAGAAGGGGAATCCGCCGATCCCGCCGGCCAGCATGCCCCGGATCTGCTGGCGCATCTCGTCGTAGGTGGAGGCGATGTCGCCGGTCCAGTAGTGGCCGTAGCGCTGCTGCCCGGCCGACGCGCCGCGGCTCCACGTCCACGGCCGCTTGGCGGTGCCGATGTGGCCGGCCGCCTGCGGGTCCCAGCCCTCCTCGCCGACGCCCTTGTGCAGGTAGAAGAAGTACGCGTTGCGCAGCTCCGACCACTTCTTGCCGCCCGCGGAGTCGGCGTTGAACGGGATGGGGCCCAGCTCGTCGGTCTCGTCGAGCCACAGCCCGTCGCCGGGGAAGTGCAGCGCCGGGTTCAGGGCCTTGGTCCAGAAGACGTTCCACACCCAGGCGCGGGTCGCGGGGTTGGTCCAGTCGGGCACCGAGCCGCTGTCGGCGACGCCGGTGAGGTCGCCGGCCTTGAAGCTGTAGCCGGGCGGCGGCCCGCCGACCCAGACGGCCATGAGGTTGGAGTTGTTGCGGTTGTAGTCCAGCGTCATCGTGACGCCGTTCTCCGCGGCCCACGCCTGGTAGCCGGCCGGGTCCGGCCACCGCGTGGGGCTGAACTCGAACCAGGAGCCGCCCCACGCGCCGGTGCCGTTGCGCCAGCGGTTGTCGTTGACGTGGTGGTCGAACGGGTAGCCGGCGTTGCGGTGCTGGGTGATCTTCGTGCGCCACCAGTTCTGGTCGCTGACGTCGGGGAAGCTCTTGTCCGACATGTGCAGCCCGAAGATGGCGATCTGCGGCAGGCGCGGCCGCCCGGTCAGGTGGGTGTAGCGGTCCAGCAGCTTCGCGAACTCCGGGCCGTTGATGAGGAAGTAGTCCATCTGCGGCCGCACGCCGGCGGTGTTGTGATCGTCCGCGGAGAACGCGTAGTCCCTGGCGGTGCCGTTGGCGAAGGCGAACGTGGTGTCGAAGGTCGTGTTGAAGAAGACGCCGTAGCCCTTGGTGGACAGGTACAGCGGCACGATCGCGGGCGCCTGGTCGTTGCGGACGGTGCCGTAGTTGTGCGACACGACGTCGCCGGTGCGGTCGACCCTGGGGGAGCGCCCGTAGAGCCCGTGTCCCGCCTTGACGAAGTGCTCGTCGGCGGGCGGCGGGACGAACGCCTCGGTGACGACGCTGTTGTTGGTGCCGCCCCAGGTGATGCTGCGGGTCGCGTCCTCCTTCGCCAGCAGCGCCCCGGTGCCGCGGTGGTAGAACTCCAGCCGCAGCGGGTTCTTCTGCAGCACGATCCGGATGCCGTCGGCCGCGCCGGTGACGATGGTCAGGCTGGTGCTGTCACTCGTGACCGTGAGGGTGCCGCCCATGCCGGCGTGGTTGGCGGGCACCACCATCTCGTAGCGGGAGTCGGCGAAGAACGTCTCGCCGCTGCGGATCGCGCGGACCCGGACGATCTGGTTGCCGTACGCGGTGATCCGCAACCGCTGGCCCGTGGTGCTGGTGACGGTGACGCTGCGGGCGTCGGTCAGGTGGGATGCGTAGTTGCCCAGCTGCTCCCCGACGGCCGCGTCGGCCCGGCCCGGCCCGGCGGCGACGGCACCGATCGACAGCCCGGCGGCCAGGCCGAGCACGTTCCTTCTCTTCATCGCATCGACTCTCCTCGACAGGTGCGGGCGAATCCGTTGCGCTTGTGGCGGTGAGGTGTGCGCAGCGGCGCGCGCGGCGAATTGGGTCTCCGGGCGGGTTGGCGGTTGGAGCGCGCCGGAAACGGTTCCCACAGTGGTCCGCCGCAGCGAGTTTTGTCAATACCTTGCAATAGGCCGGTTTCGCATCGATAGGCTTCGTGCTACCGTCGACGAACTGACAAGATCTGGAACCGCTTCCAGGACGACGTGAGGAGCTGCGGATGGCGGCGACGATCAAGGACGTCGCCCGGCTCGCCGGGGTCTCCCAGTCGTCGGTGTCCCGCGCGCTCGCCGCCCCGGACCAGGTGCGGCCCGCGACCCGGGAGCGGGTCGAGCGGGCCGTCGCGCAGCTCGGCTACGAGCCGAACCGGATCGCCCGGGGGCTGAGCACCGGGCGCACCGGCACCATCGGGTTCCTGGTGCCCGACATCGCCAACCCGCTGTTCGCCGGCATCGTCAAGGCCGCCCAGCGCCGGGCCCGGGAGTTCGGGCTCGCCGTGCTGCTGGCCGACTCCGACGAGGATCCCGCCACCGAGCTGGACCTCATCCGGACGCTGACCAAGCAGGTCGACGGCTTCGTGCTGTGCGCACCCCGCGCCGGCGACGACGAGCTGCGCTCCGTCTGCGGCGACCTGCCGGTGGTGCTGCTCAACCGCCGGGTCGGCCAGCTGCCGTCCATCATCTTCGACAACGCCGACGGCATCCGCCAGGCGCTCGCCCACCTCGCCGCGCTGGGCCACCGCCGGGTCGCCTACGTCGCCGGCCCCCGCACCTCATGGGTCAACCGCGAGCGCCTGCGCGCCTTCCGTACCGTGGCGGCCGGCCTCGGCCTCGAGGGGGTCGAGGCCGGCAACGTCTCACCCGACTTCGAGGGCGGCGTCGCCGTCGCCGACCTGGTCCTGGCCGCCGGCGTCACCGCGGTCATCGCCTACAACGACATGATCGGCCTCGGTCTCGCCAGCCGCTTCGGCGCCCGGGGGGTGACCGCGCCCGGTGACGTGAGCATCGTCGGCTTCGACGACATCCCGGCCTCGGCCCTGGTCACTCCCGCCCTGACCACCGTCAGCCAGCCGAAGGACCAGTGCGGCCGGGCCGGCATCGACCTGCTCGCCGACCTGCTCAACGACCGCGACCGCCCCGGCGGCACCCGCACGTCCCTGCCGGCCCGGCTGATCGTCCGCGCCTCCACCGGCCCGGCCCCCGCGGCCGTGCGCTGAGCGGCCGTGCGCCGGACGACCGTGCGCCGGACGGCCGTGCGCTGAGCGGCCGTGCGCTGAGCGGCCGTGCGCTGAGCGGCCGTGCGCTGAGCGGCCGTGCGCTGAGCGGCCGCGTGTCGGGTGGTGGGCGGATACACGTGCCCGACCGGTGGACAGGACGCCTGCAACCGAACCGCTACCGTTTCGCACCGGAGCCGACGGGCGGCTGTGGCGGATCGCCGCGTCCCGGCAGCCGCCCGTCCCCGTCCCCCCTCGATGGAGAAATACCTCGTGCTTCGTCGCATCACGGCGCCCCGGCAGCAGCGGGACGCCGGCTCCACGGTCAACGAGATGCTCGTTGCGGCCGTCGTGGTCGCCGCGCTCGGCGCGATCGCTGTCACCTCGGTCGGCGACCTCACCGGCACAAGCAGGTCGACCGCCTGCGAGGCCGACAAGCGGGCCGTCGAGATCGCCTATCAGGCGTACGTCGCCGATGAGCACGCGAAGCCGGCGGCGGTCGGCGACCTGGTGACGGCCGGCTACCTGAACGAGGAGCCGCCCGCCGCCAGCGGTATCACGCTCGACGCCGCCGGCACGGTCACCGCGACCGCGTGCTGACCGGCAGCGCCCGCCGGCCGCGCCGCCGACAGGTCACCGGGCGCGGTGGCGGCAGGTCACCGGGCGCGGTGGCGGTAGTGGTGGACGACGAGGGTGGTCGCGCAGGCGACGGTGAGCACGCCGAAGGCGGCGCCGACGAACGGGTTGGCGCCGAGGCCGGACATCGTGGCGTTGACGGCTGCGCCGAGGATCAGCAGCAGCCACAGGACGGGGCGCAGCACGCCCCGGCGTTCGGTGGCGGGGGTCTGGGCCGGGGCGATGCGGTAACGGTCGGTCATGCCGGCAACGCTATGGCCGCCGCGGACCGCCGGCGATCCAGCCAACGCGCCGGCCCGGGTACAGCAGGCTGTACTTTCCGGGGCGCGAGCGGCCGGCCGTCCCGCTCGTCGCCTATCGTCTCTGCCGTGCGGCAGTTCGTCCGGGACCGGGTTCGCGCGTCCGTCGACGCGTTCGAACGCGTCGTCGGCGGGCTCGGCACGGCGACCCTCGCGCTCGGCGCGTCCCTGCTGCTGTTCGTCACGGCGGCCGCGTCGCTGGCCGGCATCGGCCTGGTGGCCATCCCGTCGGCACTGAAGGCGGCCCGGTGGGCGGCCGACCGGGAGCGGGCGCGACTGTCGCGATGGGACGCCGTCCTGCCGTCGCCGCCGCCGGTGCCGGCCGGCTGGCGCGACGCCGTGCGCGACCCGTGGGTCCGGCGGGATGCCGCGTTCGTCGCCGTCCACGGCACGGGCGGGTTCGCGCTGGGGATGATCGGGCTCGCGCTGCCGCTGTCGGCGGTGCAGTACCTGCTGTTCCCGCTGTACTACTGGGCGCTGCCGCCGGACGTGGGCGGCCCCGGCTACGTCACCTGGCGCATCGACGGGCTGCCCGACGCGCTCGCCGTCGCGCTCATGGGCGCCGGCTGGCTCGCCGTGTCCGTCGCGCTCGGCCCCCGGATCGCCCGCTGGCAGGCGGCGCCGGGGCGGCGGTGGCTTCCGCCGCCGCGGGACGTGGACATGTCGCTGCGGATCGCCGAGCTCACCGCCACCCGCGCGGCCGCCCTCGACGCGCACGCCGTCGAGCTGCGCCGCATCGAACGGTCGCTGCACGACGGGGCGCAGAACCGGCTCGTCGCGGTCACCGTGCTGCTCGGCGCCGCCCGGCGGGCCCTCGCCCGCGATCCGGCACTGGCGGCGGAGGTGCTGGACCGCGCCCACGACGCCGCCGAGCTGGCGCTCGCGGAGCTGCGCACCGTCGTGCGCGGGATCCTGCCGCCGGTGCTCGACGACCGCGGGCTCGCCGGCGCGCTCGACGGCCTGGCCGCCGGCTGCGGCGTGCCGTGCACCGTCGAGGTGGACGTGCCGGGGCGGTGCGCGGCATCGGTCGAGGCGACGGCGTACTTCGTGGTCGCCGAGGCGCTGACCAACGTCGCCCGGCACAGCGGCGCCGGCACCGTGGCCGTCACCGTCACGAGAAGGACCGACCGGCTGCACGTGTCGGTGACCGACGACGGCCACGGCGGCGCCGACGAGGGCCGTGGCTCCGGCATCGGCGGCATCCGCCGGCGGGTCGAGGCGCACGACGGCCGGTTCACCCTGACCAGCCCACCGGGTGGGCCGACGACGATACATGTGGAGCTGCCGTGCGGATCGTGATCGCCGAGGACGACGCCCTGCTGCGGGAAGGCCTGGCCCTGCTGCTGCGGGCCGAGCAGCTCGACGTGGTCGCCGTCACCGGCGCGCCGGACACCTTTCTGGCCGCGGTCGACGAGCACCGGCCGGACGTCGCGATCGTCGACGTCCGCATGCCGCCGACCCACACCGACGAGGGCATCGTGGCCGCCGTCGAGGCGCGGCGGCGCCAGCCGGACCTCGCGGTGCTGGTGCTGTCGGCGTACGTGGAGCAGGCGTTCGCCACCGACCTGCTCGCCGGGGGAGCGGCCCGGCTCGGCTACCTGCTCAAGGAGCGGGTCGGCCGGGTCGAGGAGTTCCTCGAGGCGCTGCACCGCGTCGCCGGCGGTGGCACCGCGATCGACCCGGAGGTGGTCAGCCAGCTCTTCGCCCGCACCCGCCCCGACAGCACGCTGAGCCTGCTCAGCCCGCGGGAGCGCGACGTGCTCGCCCTGATGGCCGAAGGTCTCGGCAACACGGCGATCGCGGAGCGGCTGTTCGTCACCGAAGGGGCCGTGCACAAGCACATCCGCAGCATCTTCGCCAAGCTCGGCCTCGCGCCCGACGACCGCGCCGACCGGCGGGTGACGGCGGTCCTGCGGCACCTGGAGGACACCCGGCGCCTAGGGTGAGCACAGGTTGAGCGCGGGAGCAGGTACAGCCTGCTGTACCACGGTCCGCCAGCACGCTGGATCGATCATGGACGGGGTGCCGCCATAGCGTCGTCGGCATGGACATGAACGTTGGACAGGACGCCGGCGCGGCGGTCCGCGTCGAGCAGCTGACCCGCACATACGGCACCGGACCGCAGGCGGTCACCGCGCTCGCCGGCGTGGACGTGCGGTTCGACCGCGGCACGTTCACGGCGGTGATGGGGCCGTCCGGCTCCGGCAAGAGCACGCTGCTGCAGACCGCGGCCGGCCTGGACCGGGCCACGTCCGGCCGGGTGTGGATCGGCGGCACCGAGCTGTCCGGGCTGTCGGAGACGAGGCTGACGAAGCTGCGCCGCGACCGGATCGGCTTCGTGTTCCAGGCGTTCAACCTCGTCAACGCGCTGACGGTGCAGGAGAACATCGTGCTCCCGCTGCGCCTGTCGGGCGGCCGGCCCGACCAGCCGTGGCTGCACCACGTGGTCGACCGGGTCGGGCTGCGGGAACGCCTGCACCACCGGCCGTCCGCGCTGTCCGGCGGGCAGCAGCAGCGGGTCGCGATCGCCCGGGCCCTCGCCACCCGCCCCGAGGTGATCTTCTGCGACGAGCCGACCGGGGCGCTGGACACCGAGACCGCGGCGGACGTGCTGAGCCTGCTGCGCGCCGTCGTCGACGAGCACCGGCAGACGGTCGTGATGGTGACGCACGACCCGGTGGCCGCCTCGTACGCCGACCGGGTCCTGGTCCTCGCCGACGGCCGGATCGTGCGCGACCTGCCGCAGCCGGGCGTGGAGCGCATCGCCGAGCAGCTCGCGTCGCTGGGCCGCCGCCGGGCGGTGGCGGCATGACCAGACTGGCACTGCGGATGCTGCGGCACCGTCCCGGTTCGGCGGTCGCGTCGCTCGTCGCCCTCGCCGCGGGCGTCATGATCCTCATGGCCATGGGCGCGCTCGTCGAGTCCGGGCTGCGGTACAAGCCGGATCCGGTCCGATACGCCGCGGCCGACGTGGTGGTCGCCCACCGCGACATCACCATCAGCGCCAAGGACCTCGACGGTGAGGTCGTCCGGTCGACAGTACGGCTCCCCGAGGGCGGGACCGTCCCGGCGGACCTGGCCGAGCGGATCCGCGGGCTCGCCGGGGTCGCCACCGTCGCGGCCGACGACCCCGTGCCGGTCGGGTTGCCCGATGGCACCGGACACGGCTGGGCCAGTGCCGCACTGACACCGTTCCGGCTCGTCGCCGGAGCCCCGCCGGCCGCGGAGGACCAGATCGCGGTCGACCGGCGGCTCGGGATGGCGCCCGGCCAGCAGGCGAGCCTGGTCGTCGGCGGCGCCGCACGGACGTACCTGGTCAGCGGCGTCGTCGACGGGCCGGCACCCGCGGTGTTCTTCACCGACGCGCACGCCGCGACCCTGTCCGCGCACCCGGGCCGGGTCGCCGCCATCGGGGTCGTCGCGCAACCCGGCACCGACAAGGCCGCCCTCGCGGCGGCGGTACGCGGGCTCGCGGCCGAAGCGGGTGCCAAGGTCTACACCGGCGCGGACCGCGGCCTGGCCGAGGGATCCGCCGACCTCGACGCGCGGGACCTGCTGATCCAGGCCGGCGGCGCGTTCGGCGGGTACGTCGTGCTGCTGATCGGGTTCGTCGTCGCCGCCACCGTCGGGCTGTCGGTGCGGCACCGCCGACGCGACCTCGCGCTGCTGCGCGCCGTCGCCGCGACCCCCGGCCAGGTCCGCCGGATGATCATGGCTGAGGCGGCCGCGGTGGGTCTCGCCGCCGTCGCGGTCGGCGTCCCCGCAGGCCTGCTCGCGACGCGGTGGGTGCGCGACCAGCTCGTCGGCCGCGGCTTCGTCCCCGCGACGTTCCCGATCGCCGACGGCCCGCTCGCGACCGTCGCGGCCGCCGGCGTCACCACGCTCGTCGCGGTGCTGTCCGCGCTGATCGCCGCCCGCCGCGTCACCGCGATCCGCCCCGTCGAGGCCCTCGGCGAGGTGGCGGTCGAGCCGTCCCGCGGCGGCAAGGTGCGCCTCGTCTGCGGGCTCGTCGCGCTCGCCGGCGCGGGCTCCTCCGGCGCGTTCACGCTCGGCGCCGGCGGGCAGGCGGCGCTCGCCGCCGCGGTCGGCATGCTGTACCTGTTCGTGACCGCGCTCGGCCTCCTCGCGCCGTGGATCAACCGGGCCGCGGCCCAGGCGCTGGCGCCGGTGCTGCGCGCGGTGTGGGGGACCAGCGGATACCTGGCGACCGCCAACCTGAAGGCGAACGCGCGCGGCACGGCCGCCGTGCTCACCGCGCTGGTGCTGTCCGTCGGGCTCGGCGGATCCGTGTGGTTCCTGCAGGACAACCTCGAACGGCAGACCCTCGCCCAGCGCCGCGACGGCCTGCGCGCCTCGCAGGCCCTGGTCTCCCCGGCCGGGCTGCCCGCCGGCGCCGCCGACGAGGCGCGGAAGCTTCCCGGCGTCCGGGCCGCCACGTCGGTGCGGCGCACGTCCGTCATCGTGAAGGTCCTCGACGGCGCGGAGACGGTCGGCGCCCAGGCGGTCTCCGGGCCGGATCTGACCGCCACGATGGACCTGCGAGTGCGCCAGGGCGACCTTTCTGCCCTGTCCACCGGTACCGTGGCCGCATCGTCGATCAGAGCATCGACCCACGGCTGGAAGATCGGCGACACGGTCCCGCTGTGGCTCGGCGACGGCACACCCGTGCGGCTCACCCTCGTCGCCGTCTATGAGCGCGGCCTCGGCTTCGGCGACATCACCCTGACGCGCGACACGGTCGCCGGTCACACCGCCCGCGACGTCGACGACGAGGTCCTCATCAGCACGTCCGGTCCGGCGGACCCGTCGGCGCTCACGGCCCGGCACCCCGGCAGCACGCTCGTCGCCACCAGCGGCCAGACCCGGCAGCTCGCCGCCGACCTCGCCGTCAGCGCCTGGCTCAACAGGCTGCTCGTCGGCGTCATGGTCGGCTACGCGGCCCTCGCGGCCGCCAACACGATGGTCATCGCGGCCCTCGCCCGCCGCCGCGAGCTCGCCGTGCTCCGCCTCGCCGGCGTCACCCGAGGCCAGGCGAAGCGGATGGTCCACGCCGAACAGGCCGGCCTCCTCGGCGTCGCGGTCCTCATGGGCGCGGCGATCGCCCTGGCCACCCTGACCATGGTGGTGCACGCGGTGACCGGCGAACCGCTGCCCTACGTGCCGCCCATCGGCTGGGCCACCGTCATCGCCGGCACGGCGCTGCTCGCCCTGCTCACCACGGTGTTGCCGATCGGCCGCCTGCTGCGCGTCCCGCCGATGGAGCACATAGGAGTGAAGGAGTGAACGCCCGCCGGAGTCCGTACGATGCGTCGGGTGCGGACGTGGGACTTCGGCGCCCTGCGGACGGCCACCGTCGGCGGCGTGGCCGTCGTCGCGGGCATGTTCAGCACGGTCGACCAGGCCACGGCCTGCACGCTGCACGAGGCGGACACGGGCCGGCTGCTCGGCGGGTGGCCGATGCCCTACGACTGGTGCTTCTCCCGCCCCGACACGAACCTGTCGACGTTCGCGGCGGACGGCGAGGCGTACTCGATCGTCCGCGGCCGCGGCTACGACTGCATCGTGCACCGGCTCACCCTCGACGGCCCGGAGCCGGTCGGCCGGTTCGAACCGGACGGCGACGGCGTCTACACCGTGGCGGCGGCCGTGGTGTCCGGGCGGCCGGCGGTGCTCAGCAGCGACTGGCGGCGCGTCCACTACCACCACCTGCGCACCGGCGAGGCGCTCCGGGCGCCGTGGAGCGCGCCGGGCGGCTGGCGGGTGGACGAGCTCGTCGCCGTGGCCGGCGGGGCGTACGCCTGGCTGGAGCCCGACGACGACTCGCCGCGGACCGACTGGCGCTGCTGGCTGTGGGACGCGATCGGCGGCCGGCCGGTCGGGCCGCCCGTGTTCGTGCGCGGCTACCGCTGGGGCCCGTGGGCCCTCGGCCGGCGGCCGGCGCTGCTGGTGAAGACCGACTGGCGGGAGTACCGCGTCCTCGACCTGGCCCTGCGCCGCCCGGCCGGCCCGGCGCTGCCGGACACCGTGCAGGACCTGAGCGCGCCCGCGGTCGGCGTCCTGCACGGCCGTGCGGTCCTGGCCGCCGCGACGGGGCACGCGCTCACCGTGTGGGACCTGCTCACCGGCGCGGCCCGGCACGTCGTCGCCCTGCCTGATGCACCGCTCGCGGTGGCGGTCGCCGCCGACCGCCTCTACGTCGCCGACCCCGAAGGCCAGATCAGCGCACACCCGGTGCCGCCGCGGGCCCTGCACCCGCTCGCGCCTCGCTGAGGAGCCGGCGGAGCCGCCATTCGTGTCCGGTACATGGATGCACCGTGCACGGGGTATGCCGCAGATGCGCCGGTCATCAGCCGGATCGATCATGGAGGTGAGCACCGGATGCGTGCCCTGACCGTCATCCCGCAGCAGCAGCGATCCCTCGCCGTGACCGACGTCCCCGACCCGGAGCCGGGCGACGGCGAACTGCTCGTCGAAGGGCTGGCCGTCGGCGTGTGCGGCACCGACAAGGAGATCACCCACGGTGACTACGGGTGGGCACCGCCGGACCGGCAGCGGCTGGTGATCGGCCACGAGTCCCTGGGCCGGGTCCGGCACGCCCCGTCCGGCAGCGGCTTCGCGCCCGGAGACCTGGTCGTCGGGGTGGTGCGCCGCCCGGACCCGGTGCCGTGCGGTGCCTGCGCGCACGGGCAGTTCGACTTGTGCCGCAACGGCCGGTACACCGAACGCGGCATCAAACAGCTCGACGGGTACGCCAGCGAGGCCTGGACCGTCGAGTCCGGCTACGCGGTGAAGCTCGACCCGGGCCTCGCCGGCGTGGGCATGCTGCTGGAGCCGGCGAGCGTGGTCGCGAAGGCGTGGGACGAGATCGAGAAGATCGGCGCCCGTGCCTGGTTCGAGCCGAAGACCGTGCTGGTCACCGGGGCCGGGCCGATCGGACTGCTGGCCGCGCTGCTCGGCGTGCGCCGGGGCCTCGACGTGCACGTGCTGGACCGCGTCACCGCCGGTCCGAAGCCGGGCCTGGTCCACGACCTCGGCGCCGCGTACCACCACGAGCCGATCGACACGGTCATGTCAGCCGTGCGCCCCGACGTGGTCGTCGAGGCGACCGGTGTCGGGTCGGTGGTGTTCGGCGCGCTGGCGGGCACCGCACCGTACGGGATCGTCTGCCTCACCGGCGTCTCCTCGGCCGGGCGCCGGGTCACCGTCGACGCCGGCGACCTCAACCGGGAGATCGTCCTGGACAACGACGTGATCGTCGGCTCGGTGAACGCCAACCTCGGCCACTACGCCACGGCCGCGGACGCGCTGGCCGAGGCCGACCGGGACTGGCTCGGCCGGCTGATCACCCGCCGGGTGCCGCTGGAGCGGGCCGCGGAGGCGTTCACCGCCACCGACGAGGACGTCAAGGTCGTCATCACCCTCGACGACAGCCTCCGCTGAGCGCCGTTCAGCGGGACAGCGCCTTCTCCAGCTCGGCCTTGCTCATGGCGGAGCGCCCCTTGATGTTGCGCTGCCTGGCCTCGTTGTACAGCTGCTCCTTCGTGCGCCCCTGAGCGCCTGAATGCGAGCGCTTCCCGCCGCGATGCCCGGACGACACGTCGTTGATCGAGGACCGGCTGGCCGTCCGGGACTCTCCCGCGCGGGCCCGCTCCTTGTTGACCGTCCGCGCGGCGATCTCCTCGGCGACGTCCGTTGACCTGCCGCGCCGTTTCACGCTTTCCTTGATGTGCTCGTACTGCCGTTCGCGCTTGGCATTGGAACCGGCTGGCATCTGCTCCTCCTGGGATTGCGCAGGACCTCTTGCAGGTACTGGTTCCCATCCGTGCGCCGGGTAAGCGTGGCCGCACCGCCGGTACCCTGGCCGACCGGGCGTGCGGGGATTGTTCAAGTCGGCCCGGACGGTGCCGATGTCTGCCGACGACCAGCTGGCAGGGGTGAGGAGGGTTGAGGATGCGGCTGTCTCGCGGGGTCGGCGCGTTGCTGCCGGCCGGTGCGGTGCTGGCGATGCTGGCGGTGCTGGCCGGGCTGCTGCTGCCGCCGGACGCCTCCCGTCCGGTGACGGTCCTGGCCGACCTCGGGCTGCTCGGTGCGCTGACGTTCGTGGTGCGCCGCACGTCGCGCGTCCCCGGGGTGCCGCCCGCGGCCGCCCGGTTCTGGGTCAGCCTGGCGCGGGCGCTGCTGGTGTACGCGATCGGCATGGCCGTGGACCTCGCCGCGCTGCTGACGACCTCGGTCAGCGGGCGGTCCGTGTCGATGTACGGCGCGCAACTGGTCTACCCGGTCGCCGGCGTGTTCACCATGTACGCCGTGTTCCGCTACCCGACCGTCACCCACAGCCGGTCGCAGAAGCTGCGCGTCGGCCTCGACGCCGGCATCGTGCTCGTCGGCACCGCCGCGTTCATCTGGTACTTCACGGTCAGCAGCCACTGGGCCCCGGACCTCGGCTGGCTGTCGCTGTCGGAGACCCTGGCCCTGCCGGTGACGGTGCTCGTCGCCGGGTTCGGCGTGCTCCGCGTGGCGCTCGTCGGCGCCGGCCTGCTCACCCGCCCGACCCTGGCCTGCTACGCCGCCTGCATCACGCTGTCGGGCGTCGCCACCGCGCTGCCCGTCGGGCAGGAGGAAGCGCCGATCGCCCCGACCGTCCTGCTGCTGCTGGCGCAGCTGTCCTCGCTGACCGGGGCGGTGCTGCAGCACCAGGCGAGCGTCGCCGGCACCGTGCCGCCCCTGACCCGCCGCGACCGGCCGTTCAGCGTCCTGCCGTACGGCGCCTCCGCCGCCGCGTTCGGGCTGCTGGTCGCCGTCGTCGGCCCCGGGCTGGACTGGCGCCGCGGGGGAGTCCTGGCCGGCACCGGCGTCCTGCTGGTCCTGGTCGCGACCCGCCAGCTGGCGGCCCTGCACGAGAACAACCGGCTGCTCACGCAGAACAGGGCGCTCACCGAGCAACTGCGGCACCAGGCGTGGCACGACGAGCTGACCGGCCTGGCGAACCGGGCCTCGTTCAGCCGCCACGTGGACGAGGCGATCGAGCGGTTCACCGCGACCGGCGACGACACCGCGCTGCTGCTCATCGACCTGGACGGGTTCAAGGCGGTGAACGACACCTTCGGGCACGTCGTCGGGGACCAGCTGCTGTGCGACGTCGCCGGCCGGCTGACCCGCGAGGCCGGCGACGACGCGGTCGTCTGCCGCCTCGGCGGCGACGAGTTCGTCGTGCTCACCGGCCAGACCGGCGGGCGCGCCGCCGGACTCGCCAGCCGCCTGGTGCAGGCCGTCGCCGCCCACGCCGTCATCGGCGGCAACCCGGTCCGGGTCGGCGCGAGCATCGGCATCGCCGCCGTCAGCGACGCCCCGGGCGGCGCCGCCGACCTCCTCCGCCGCGCCGACACGGCCATGTACGCGGTCAAGTCCGCCGGCAAGAACAGCTGGCGCCTCAGCGACGCCCCCGCGCCCGCCACCACCAGCCGCTGACCTTCCCTCCCGGCACGCCGCGGACCCTACATACGGGCCCGCGGCGTGCCGGTTGCTGCGTGCAGGTCTCTGGTACGAGCCGGTGCCTGTCTGACCGCTGCTCTCCTCATCGAGGACCGGACGGGGGCAGGCAGGCACGCATGGTCGGACACCCCTTCGCAACGGGCGCTCCTGGCGACCCTGACGCCGACGCCGGTGAGCTGAGGGCCTTTCCCCGGTCGGTGGGATCGGCGCGGTGCTGGAACCCATGCGGATCACAGCTGGCGGCGGTCGGTCACGGCCCAGGGACATGGGCGACGTCCCCGTGCAGTGCTGCGTGCACCTCTGCTTCATGACACACACGCCGATGCGCAGCAGGGGTCCGGTTCGGCCGGTTCGAGGCCGGCAAGATCGACCCTGTGGGGCGATCATGCGGCAGGCATGCAAGAAGCGCGCAGCCCCGGGCTTGCCGAGGGCTGCGCGCTTACCTGCGCGGCGGTGGAACGAGCGGCGTCAGCCGACCGGGACGGTGGCGGGGCGCTGGTCGCTGATCCACCGGCTGAGGTCGGCGGCGGGCATCGGGCGGGCGTAGTGGTAGCCCTGGGCGATGTCGCAGCCGAGCGCCTGCAGGGCGGCGACGTGGACGACGCCCTCGACACCCTCGGCGACGACGGTCATGCCGAGGTTGTGGCCGAGCTCGATCGCGCCGCGGACGAGGACGGCGTCGTCGTGGTCGGCGTCCATGTGCAGGACGAACGTGCGGTCGACCTTCAGCTCGTCGACGGGCAGGCGCTTCAGGTACGCCATGGACGAGTAGCCGGTGCCGTAGTCGTCGATCGACAGCCGGACGCCGAGCTCGTGCAGCTCGGTGAGGGTGGCGGTGGCGGTCGCGGGGTTCGCCATGACGGCCGACTCGGTCACCTCCAGCCGCAGCAGCGACGCCGGCACGTCGAACTCGCGCAGCAGCGCGACGACGTGACCGACCAGGCCCGCGTCGAGCAGGCAGCGCGGCGACACGTTGACCGCGACCGGCAGGGTCAGGCCGTCGTCCAGCCAGGTGCGGACCTGACCGAGCGCGGCGCGCAGCACGTACAGGGTGAGCCGGCTGATCAGCCCGGTGGTCTCGGCGACGGGGATGAACTCCGCCGGCGGGATCGCGCCGCGGGTCGGGTGCTGCCAGCGCACGAGGGCCTCGGCACCGGACACCTGCCCGTCGTCGAGCCGGACCTTCGGCTGGTAGTGCAGGGTGAGCTGGTCGGTGCTGTCCAGGGCGCGGCGCAGGTCGCCGAGCAGCAGCAGGCGGCTGCCGTCCTCGACCTGCATCGCAGGGTCGTAGACGGCGACACCGGTCTTGGTGTCCTTCGCGCTGTACATGGCGATGTCGGCGCAGCGCAGGGCGGCCTCGACCGTGGTGGCGTGCTCCGGTGCCGCCGCGACGCCGATGCTGGCCTCGATGTCGACGGTCACGTCGTCGAGCACGAAGCTGCGGTGCAGCTCGCTCTGCAGTCGGTTGGCCAGGCGGGCGGCGTCGTGCGCGGCAGCCTGCGGCAGCAGGATCGCGAACTCGTCCCCGGACAGCCGCGCGACCAGGTCGCCGGAGCGCACCGTGGCGCTGGTCCGGGCCGCGACCTGCCGCAGCAGCTCGTCGCCGTAGTGGTGGCCCAGGGTGTCGTTGACCTCCTTGAACCGGTCCAGGTCGAGCATCAGCACGGAGGTGCCGGCGCCGCGGTCCTGCGCGTCCTGCAGCGCGTCGGCGGCGCGGCGGGCGAACAGCGTCCGGTTCGGCAGGCCGGTCAGCGGGTCGTGCGAGGCCAGGTACTCGCTGGAGGCGGCGTGCCGCATCAGCCGGCGCTGGTACCCCACGCTGGCCACCAGCAGCACCGTCATCAGCACCAGCCCGACCGCGAACCCGGCGACCGTCGCGATGAACGCGAGCGTCTCGACCCGCTCAAGGTGTCGCAGCGCGCGGGCGGCCTGCGCGTCCCGCTCGACGGTCGCGGTCTGCACGATCCGGTTGATCCGCTCGAACAGCGACTGCGCCCGGCCGGTGTCGATCCGGGCCACGTCACCGTCGTCGACGGCGTCGAAGACGTCGGTGACCGCCTGCAGGTACTGCCCGTGCAGCGCGCCGAGCTCGGTCGCCAGGCGCCGGTCGGTGTCGGTGCCGAAGCGTTCCACGTCGAGCAGCGCGTCCTGCAGCGACGCGCCCGCGGTGGTGTGCGACATCCGCACGACCGATCCCGGCTCGACCCGGTACAGCCGCTCGCTGCGCTCCTCGGTGATGACGGCGTCGTGGATGCGGCCGTACGCGGCGGCGAGCGCGCACACCTTGCTGACGGCCGCCGCCGACCGGCGGGTCTGCGCCACCCCGGTGACGCTCAGCCCGGTCAGGCTCAGCATGATCACGGCGAGGCCGGTCACGGCGTACCACCGCCGTCGCTGCGAACGCTGCACTGCCGCCGCCCCTCGAATGCCTGGCCGTCGTCCGACACCACGACATCGGGGCGCACGGTCCGGGGCTGAGCGCGGCCCGCGGGCTGCTCCCCGCCTGCACCCCGGTTGCGACCGTCCGTCGTCCGCCGGTGTCAGCCGGCCGGGTCGGGCGGCCGGCCGGCCTCGCCCGCGGCCCACATGCGGGCGGCGATGCCGACCCGGTTCCGCACGCCGAGCTTGGCCTGGATGCTGGCGACGTGGGTCTTCACCGTCCCGGCGGAGATGCTGAGCGACTCGGCGATCTCCGCGTTGGTGCCGCCGGCCGCCACCGCCCTGGCGACGTCCCGCTCCCGGCCGGTCAGCCCTGAGACGCCTGAGACGCCGGCCGCCGATGCGGGCAGCGGCTGGAGGCGGCGCAGCAGCCGGACGGTCAGCTGCGGGCTGATCAGCGTGTCGCCGGCCATCGCCGCCCGGACCGCCTCGCCGTCGTCCCCGCGGTCGTCGTCGCGATGGCGGTCACGTCGGCGGGCCTGATGTTCGCCCGCGTGCTGTACCTGGACCCCGACCCGGACAAGCTGGCGATGATGGGCCCCGCCCTGCTGTGGCCGGTATGGGGCGCCGCCCTGGCCGTCGCCGCGGCCGCGTACCGGATCCGTCGCCGGGGCGACTGCCGGACGTGCTCGGCACACGGCTCACACGGGCCTCACACGGCGGCGGACGGGCTGCGCGTGGGCGATTGACAAAACATCTTTTTACGTAAAGACTCGCTTTCGCATGAGTGACCTCGCCCAACTCGGCGGCTCCAGTAGGCAGTACCGAAGGAGATCCCAATGACAGAGCACAGTGAGCTGCGGCTGAGCGCGGTCATGCCGGCCGCGCTGAAGGTGGTCCACGCCGCGCTGACCGACGCGGCCGCGCTGCGGGTGTGGCTGGCCGAGCAGGCCGAGGTGACGCTGCCCGACCGGTTCCAGTTCTGGGGCCGCCACACGCCCGACGGCGCCGAGCCGCGGCAGCGGGTGCTGTCCGCCGACGAGCGCGGCCTGCGGCTGGCCTGGACCGTCGGCGGTGTCGAGACCACGGTCGAGATCACCCTGACCGAGCACGAGGCCGGCGCCGACGGCACGGAGAGCACGCTGCTCACCCTGACGCAGACGGACCTGCCGACCTTCGCGGAGGTCCTGTCGGACATGGCCGGGCCGCGTGGTGAGCTGCAGACGTTCTGGACGCTCGCCCTGGAGAACCTGCACGACCACCTGGCGGGGCGCGAGCTGACCCCGAAGTGCGACTACACCTCACCGCAGCTGCAGGGCTCGGTGGTCATCGACGCCGCGCCGCAGGCGGTGTTCGACGCGCTCACCCAGCCGGAGCGCTACACCAGATGGTCCGGCGTCCGCGTCGACATCGAGCCGAGGGTGGACGGCCGGTTCGCGATGGGCGGCTTCGACCTGGACCCGTCGGGCGGCGTCAGGTTCGTCGAGTTCGAGCCGGGGCGCCGGGCGTCGCTGCGGTTCCCCGACGGGCTCACCTCCACCTGGGAGCTGGAGGGCTCGGGCGGCCGGACCCGGCTCACGTTCGTGCAGAGCGGGTTCGACGTGGACAACCCGCCCTACCCGGGCTGGGCCGGCTGGCTCAGCGGCCTCGCCGCGGTGCGGCGCTACCTCGAGGTGCCCGGCTTCCGCCGGATCTGGCGCCGGTACGAGGCCCCGGGCATCCCCGCCGGGATGTTCGCCGTCGACGACTGACGGCGCCGGCGGGACCCGGTGCGCAAAGGGGGAGGGCGGAGCGGTGATGCCGCTCCGCCCTGCACGGTGTCGCCGGGTGCGCTCAGTGCGCGGCGAGCGGCATCGAGGACGGGGTGATCGGCGCCGGCAGGGCGCCGCCGGTGCCGAGGTACTCGTGGACCGCCGCCGCCGCGGAGCGGCCCTCGGCGATCGCCCACACGATCAGCGACGGCCCGCGGCGGGCGTCGCCGGCGACGAAGATGCCCGGCGCGTCGGTCTGCCAGGCGGCGTCGGTGTCGATCGTGCCGCGCCGGTTGCGGGTCAGCTCGACCTGCTCGAGGTGCGCGCCGTCCTGCGTGCCGCCGAAACCGATCGCCAGCAGGGCCAGGTCCGCGGGGATCTCGCGGACCGTGCCCTCGACCTCGGTGAGGGTGAAGCCCGGGCCGAGCAGGACGTCGACCAGCTCGACCGCCCGGAGCTTGCCGTCCTCGGTGCCGATGAAGCGGCGGATCGCGCAGCCGAAGTTGCGCTCGCCGCCCTCCTCGTGGGCGGAGCCGCTGCGCAGCATGATCGGCCAGGTCGGCCACGGGTTGCGGGCCGGGTCGCGCTGCGGCGGGGGCAGCGGGGCGACCTCGACGAGCTGGACGCTGGCCGCGCCCTGGCGGTGGGCGGTGCCGAGGCAGTCCGCCGCGGTGTCACCGCCGCCGACGACGATGACGTGACGCCCTTCGGCGCTGATCGGCGGGGCGTCCAGCGAGCCGGCGACGACCCGGTTGGCGCCCTCCAGGTACTCCATCGCCTGGTGGATGCCGCTCAGCTCACGGCCGGGGGTGTCCGGCACGTCACGGGCGTCGAGCGCGCCGCAGGCCAGGACGACGGCGTCGTGCTGCTTGCGCAGGTCCGCGAGCGACACGTCCTCGCCGACGTGGCAGCTGGTGACGAACGTCACGCCCTCCGCCTCGAGCTGGGCGACGCGCTCGTCGATGTGGTGCTTCTCGAACTTGAAGTCCGGGATGCCGTAGCGCAGCAGGCCGCCGATCGCGTCGCTGCGCTCGTACACCGTGGTCGCGTGACCCGCGCGGGCCAGCTGCTGCGCGGCGGCGAGACCGGCCGGGCCGGACCCGACCACGGCCACGCTGCGCCCCGACGGCGCCGCCACCGGGAACGGCTTGAGCGGCCCGCCGTCGGTGGCGCGGTTGATGATCTCGACCTCGACCTGCTTGATCGTGACCGGGTCGTCACCGATACCGAGGACGCAGGCGGCCTCGCACGGCGCCGGGCACAGCCGCCCGGTGAACTCGGGGAAGTTGTTCGTCGCGTGCAGCACGTCGGCCGCGCGCTCCCAGTCGCCGGTGCGGACCAGGTCGTTCCAGTCCGGGATCAGGTTGCCCAGCGGGCAGCCGTTGTGGCAGTACGGGACACCGCAGTTCATGCACCGGGCGGCCTGCTCGTGGATGAGCTGCGAGTCCGCGCGCTGGTAGACGTCGCGCCAGTCCGCGACCCGCTCGGTCACAGGACGCAGCAGCGGCAGCTGACGCCGGTACTTCATGAAGCCCATCGGATCGGGCATGCCTGACCTCCACCGTTGCCTGTGGGTGCATCGGAATACGGTGGGACAGCGTTGGCCCGGCCTGTCGGTGCACCTTAGCGGTGCAGCCCAGGTTTCTCACAGTGGGTACCGGAGCCAAATTTCCCACACCATGCCCGCACACCTCCCACCTGGTGGAAGCGACTGCGCACGACCTGGCGTTCTGGCAGGCGCTCGTGGCGCCCCGGTGCCGATCACGCCGTCCCAGATAGTGGCTGTGCCGTCGCCGCGGGACGGCTGTTCAGCGTCCGGCCGCTCGTGCATACTGTGCCGCCAGATGATCAAGCCCGGGCGGATGAGAGCACAATGAACGACCACGACGACGACCCGTTCCACGGGCTTGACGACTGGGCCAAGGACGTCGAACGGCGGGCGAAGCGGGCCCACCGCTGGGGGCGCGTGGCGCGCCTCTTCCGTTGGTCCGAGGCCGCCAAGACGACCCTCTGGATCGCCAGCGCCGTCGCCGCGGCGGTGCTCCTGGCCGCCGCCTTCCCGTATGTGAGAGCCGCGTTCACGGCCGATCCGGCCGGCGGCGACACGGGTCCGGCCGCCTACCCGACGCAGCCGGTGCCCAGCGGCATCTCCGTGACCACCTCGGCGAGCGCCGCCCCGACCGGCCCGTTCGACGGCACCGCGGCCGCGACGTACCCCAAGGGCGACGCCGGGATCACCATGCCGCCGGCCACCGCCGTCACCGGCTTCACCCAGGCCGAGGTGGGCGCGGACCTGCAACTGGTGCACCAGGCGCTGGTGGCCGGCCGCCTGGACCAGAAGATGCTCGTCGGGCACGACAACTCCACGTTCCTCGCGCTGCTGGCGCCGAACGCCCGCACCGGGACCACGAAGTGGCTCACCGGCGCCACCCGCCTCAACGCGGTGACCTGGATCGACCCGTCCGCGACACTGGACCCCGACGAGCAGCCCCGGGTCAGCGGCCGCGTCACCTTCGACTCCGCCAAGGTCGACGGCATCCAGACCCTGCGCGTCACCACCAACTTCGTCTGGGTCTACGCATTCGACGTACGCCAGCCAACCCCGATCGCCGCCGTGCACGACAGCATCCGCTGGGAGTTCCCGAAGCCCGACCAGGTGCGCAAGAACGACCGCGGCATGTGGATCGCCGACACCGACTCCTACGTCGCGTGGATGGACTGCGCCAGCGCCGAAAAGGGCCTGCTCGCCCTGGGCAAACCGGCGGCCCCCACCCCGCACCCGAGCGAATCCGAACCCGCCGACGCCATCCTGCGCCCCGACCACACCCTCGACATCGGCGACGACTGAGCCAAACCCCCCACAACCCCCAGCTCGAACACGGCTACCGGGTGAGTTGGACGACGTACTCGGTGTCGTGGTGGTTTCCGACGAGCTCCGTGAACTCGCCGGCGACGAATGTCCAGCCGCCGGCGGCGATGACCGCCCGCAGCTTGTCGATGGGGATGCGGACGGCGTCGTCGGGCACGTTCCACGCGTCGATCGATTCGCGGGCGCGGGCCTCGAGGTCCTCGATCGTGGCGATGTCGTCCGGGTCGGGTTCGTCGCCGCTGTACGGTGTCCAATCGCCCTCGGTGACGCGCCGCATCAGTTCCGTGGTCGCGGCCTCGGGGTTGTCGATGCTCTCGTCCCAGTCGTGTTCGAAGTAGCTGAACATGAGCATCACGGTCTCGGCCACGGTGATGATCGTAGGCTTCTCCTCGACGGACACGCTGGCAGCGTTGGTGTTTCGGGCCTGTGGGTCAGTCCACGGGCTGCGTGTGCCGGTCCGGCTGGTGTGGCAGCAGCGCGTCGGCGAGCGTGGAGGTCAGCCAGTCGGCGTAGTCGTCGATGGGCCAGCCGCAGGTGGTCGTCAGTCGTTCGAAGACCTCGATCGACGTCAGCGCGAAGATGATGTCGGCCGCGCGGTCCGCGTCGATGCCGGGTCGCAGGGCGCCGGCCGCGGCGAGCATGCCGGCTGGGCCGCGGGTCCCGGTGCGGCGCTGGGCCTCCGACTCCTGCAGGAGTGAACCCAGGCCGCCGGCCGCCGCGCGCAGCACCGCGTGCACCGGGGCGATGCGTTCGGCCGTGGTGGCCACCATGCTGGCGTAGAGCCGCAGTTTGCGCGCCGGGTCGGGCTCGGCGATGATCGCCGCCACGGCCGGCCGCTCGCTCATCGCGACCGGCGCGGCGTCGCCGGCCAGGGTCGTGTCGTAGACCAGCTTCGCCAGGCCTGCCTTTCCTCCGGGGCAGGCGGCGTAAAGCGTCTGGACCGCAACGCCGGCCGCGGCAGCCACGTCGCCCATGGTGGTGTCGGCGTAACCGCGGGCGAGCATGAGTTCCCGGGCGGCGTCGGCAATTCGCTGGCGCGTGCCGTCGGACTGCTCGCGGCGGAGTTCGCTCTCGTACCGGCGTTTGGGCTTGTCGGTCATCGGACACCATGTTGTCAGAATTTTCAGTGGAAGACATTCTATTCAATATAAGTCAATCCAATCGAGTGGAGTCCGGTCATGCGTATCTGGTCATTCGAGATCGTGCGTGCCCTGGCGACGGCGCTCGTCGCGCTGTATGCCGGCGGCGTCTTGTTCGTGGTCCTCGCGCCGAGCGTGACCCGTCTGCCCGCCGACGCCTACACGCGCTGGTGGCAAGCCATGAACACCGACATGAGCCGGGCCATGCCACCGATGTTGCTGACCTGTCTGGGCCTGCTGACCCTCACCGCGGTGCTGGGCTACGGCCGTTCGAAGCCGGCCTTCGTCGCGGCGGTCGTGGCGATCCTGCTCATCGTGGTCACCATCGGGCTGACCGTGATCCGGCTGGAGCCACTCAACGCCATCGGCGACACGTGGAACCCGGAGGCTCCACCAGACGACTGGACCGAGGTCCGCAGCCGCTGGCAGCGACTGCACCTGGTGCGCACCTTCCTCGCCCTGCTGACCCTCGTAACCCTCCTGGTTGCCCACGTCGTGGAGCGGGCGGCGACGCCGTCAAGCGCCACACCGGACCCGAACCCGAGCCGGTCAGTGACGGCAGCTCAACCGGAGGTGTAGTCCGTAACGCATGGACCGGTCGATCGAAGGGGTGCGCGGGTATCGTTGCCGATCGCACTCGCCGAGCGGCACGGAGGCCTCGATGAGGACTGAGCTGGTCACCGAGGACATGATCGCCGAGTGTCGGGAGCTGGCGAGGCTCGACCCGGCCGCCGGCGTTCCCGAGCTGGCTCAGTGCCTGGTGAGGTTCGGTTGGCAGGTTCGGCGCGAGCGGCCAGCGCAAAGCCTCCCGTACTTGGAGGAGGCCGCCGACCTCTGGCGGGTCCTGGCGGCCGATGGAGCCACGGCGCATCTCGCCGGCGCGTCGCGGGCGTTTGCCTCGCTGGCCCAGCTGTGCTCGGTCGTCCACGCCGACGAGCGCGCCTTGGTCGCACGGCACCAGGCTGCGGCGTACCGCCCGGCGGACCAGCCCACGACCGGCGGACGTCGACACGAGGGTCCTCATGGCGCTCGCGTCCGGGCTTGCCGAGGCCGGGCAGTTCGCGCAGGCCGTGACCGCACAGCGTGAGGTCGTCGACAGCCACCGTGCGGCCGAACCGCAGAACCAGGCCATGGGCCACCTCGCCACCGGCGACTACGCCACGGCGACCGACGGGCTGCGCGAGGCCCTCGCCCTCCACGCCACCACCCATTGATGAGGCGGACCGATGGCGGCGCAGCAGTCATCGGTCGTTCACGGGGTTCGCCGGGTGTGCCCGTCGACCGGCTGGCGCGGTGCCGCCGTGCAGCGCCCGGAGCACACCACCGATCACCGATCGCGGATGACGTCCGATGCCGTCGAAGATCGTGGAGAGCATCGCGGCAGCGTAAGGGGGCACGGCCGGCGCCGGCCAGCACTTGGGCGGCGCAGGTACGGGTCTCCAACCCCGGCGGACTCGACGGCGTCACCCAGCATGATCGCTCCACTCATTCGTGGCGATGCTCGCCCGGCACGAGACGATCCAGCCGCAGCGAGCCAGACCGGCGGACCCGCCGGCATCGTGACGGGATACGGCATCATTCGGCTATGGCGATCGGCGGAACCGCGCGGCACGAGACTCAGCTTGATCTGCCGGATCGTGTCGCCGTCGCGGTAGCGGCGGCCCGCGACGCTGGTTTCACCGCGTCGTGCCTGCCTGAGCACGGTCGCTTGCTGCGGCTGCTGGCCGCTGGGATCGGCGCCGGACGCATCGCCGAGACCGGCACCGGTTACGGCGTCGGCCTGGCGTGGATGGTCAGCGGGGCGCATCCTGACGCTCAACTGTTCAGCATCGAACGAGAACCGCATCGAGCCCAGCGAGCGCAACAGCTGTTCGCCGATGACCCGCGGGTGAAGGTCCGCCGCGGTGATTGGCGCGATCTGGTTGATGAGGCGCCGTTCGACATGCTGGTCCTCGACGGCGGCGGCCAGGGCAAGGCGGATGAGCCACCACTCGAACCGGCCGACTGGCTCCGCCTCGGTGCCGTGGTGGTGATCGATGACTTCACGCCCATGACCGGTTGGCCGCCCCGGCACGCGGGACAGCTCGACGATGCACGCATGTTCTGGCTGGAGCATCCGCGGCTACGGACAACGGAGATCCGCGTGACGCCGACCGCGGCGTCGCTCGTCGCCACGTACATCGGCTGAACGAAGTCACGGCGAGGACGGGAAAGTGGACCGGGCGGATACCGGCTGCCGGGCGAGCGTCAGCACGCCGAGCGCCGCGGCGGCACAGACGAGCATCGTCGCCGCCATCGGTACGGCGGAAGCCTGGCCGGCCAGGCTCATGGCGGACGCCGCGACGCCCGCGATCAGGAACTGCAGCAGCCCCTGCAGTGAGGATGCGGCACCGGCCGAGGCGCCGTGCCCGGCGAGGGCGAGCGAGGTGGCGTTGGCCAGCACGACGCCCAGCATCGAGACGACGACGAACAGGCAGACCAGCAGCACCGGCAGCGGCAGGCGGGCCGCGGCGGCGACGACGACGCCGGCGGCGCCCGTGACGGCGACGCAGAGGGCGCCGCGCAGCAGCGTGCGCTCGTGCGCGACCCGGCCGACGAGCAGCCCGTTGAGCTGGCCGAAGAGCACGATGCCCAGGCCGTTTCCGCCGAAGACGAGGCTGTACTGCTGGGCGCTCAGCCCGTACACCTCCTGCAGAACGAACGACGAGCCGGAGATGTAGGCGAACGCCGCCGCGAACATCAGCGCCGCGGCCAGGACGTGCCGCAGATAGTGCCGGTCGGTGCCGAGGGTCCGGAACGCGCGCAGCGTGTCGCGGAAGCCGGACCGGCGACGTTGCGGGGGCAGCGACTCGGGCAGCGCGAGGACGACCGCGACGGACAGGACGGTGCCGAACCCGGCCAGCACCAGGAACACCGCCCGCCAGGTGGCGACGGTCAGCAGCTGGCCGCCGACGACGGGCGCCAGGATCGGGGCGGCGCCGTTGACGAGCATGAGCGTGGAGAAGAAGCGGGTCATGGCGGTGCCCTCGAAGAGGTCCCGGACGATCGCGCGGGACAGCACGACGCCGGTCGCGGCGCCGAGGGACTGCACGGCCCGGCCGGCGATCAGCCAGCCGACGTCCGGGGCGAACGCGCACCACAGGGAGCCGGCGACGTACAGGGCCAGGCCCAGCAGGAGCGGCCGGCGGCGTCCCCAGGCGTCCGACAGCGGGCCGGCGATCACCTGGCCGGCGGCGAGCCCGACCACGAAGACGGTCAGCGTCAGCTGCACCAGCGGTGCGCCGGTGTGCAGATCGTGTGCCATGCCGGGCATCGCCGGCAGGTACATGTCGATGGTGAGCGGGCCGAACGCGGCGAGCGAGCCGAGCACCACCGCCAGCCGGGCCCGCCGCCCGCGGCGCAGGTCCTGACCGGCCAGGGTTATCAGCACATAACTATGATGTCATAATCCACTAGGATGTGAACCGTGGGCAACGACACCGATCTCGCCGACCTGGCGCAGCTGATCCTCAATGTCGGCCGGCTGGTGCGCGCCCGTACACCGGAAGGCCCCGACGTCGTGCCCATGACCGAGACCGAGCGGCACGTGATGCGGGTCGTGGACCTCTTCCCGGGCGCCTCGCCCAGCCAGATCGCCGACCGCGCCGGGCTCCAGCGCACCAACGTCAGCACCGCCCTGCGCGGCCTCGAGGAGAAGGGCATGGTCGCCCGCCGCGCCACCGCCGGCCGCGGCGTCGCCGTCCACCCGACCGAACGCGCCGCCGCCAACCTGCGGACGCTGCGCGCCGTCTGGGCCCGCGAGCTCGCCGAGGCCCTCGGTGAGGACCTCGGCGACGTCCGCCGGTGCACCGCGCTGCTCGACCGCCTGGAGCGGCACTTCACCACGGCGCGCTGAGCGTCAGCCGACGGAGACCCGCCAGCCCATCGGCGTCACGGCGGCGGCCGGGTGGAAGTACGTCGTGGTGCCGCCCGGCGACATGGCCACGATCATCCCGCCGATCTTCAGCCCGGCCGCGTCATAGGTGAAGACGTTGCCGCCGCTGTCGCCCAGCCGGGTCATGACACCGCCGCCGCTGACCAGCCGGTCGAGGCTGCACGTGGTGATGCCGTCGGTCATCAGGACGCAGAGGTTCGTCGCGTCGACCGTGCCCGAGCACACCTCGCCGCCGAACGCGCCGTTGGTGCAGAACGTCTGGCCGACCACAGAGGCCTTCGTCCCGCGGATGGTGTCACCGTAGTCGCTGGTCGACGGGCCCTTGTAGGTCCACGGCGTGAAGGTTCCGAGGACGTACTCGACGTCCTTGCCGTTGTCCGTCAGCGTCCGGCCGCTCACCGTGCCGATCGAGACACCGTTGTTGGAGACGACCGCGGCGTTGGCGAAGCAGTGGCCCGACGTGACCATCCTGCGGGTGGCCGGCGTGCCGGGCACCTCGACGAAGAACCCGGCGGTGCAGGCCGTGCCGCCGGAGGTGATCCGGATCCCGGCGGCCCAGGGCTTCCAGTCGACGGTCCGGCTCGCCCTGGTCGCCCGCGCGGCCTGGTGCAGGGCGACCCGGTCGCCGAACTCCGCCCGCGCGGCGGCCACCAGCCGCGGCGACAGCTCCGTCACGCCGACCGCGACGCGGTTGTGGGTGACGTCGACGTACCACTCCGACAGTGACGCGCCGCCGGGCCGCCACCGGCCGACGCGTTGGCGCACCGCGTCCAGCTCGGCCAGGCTGTGGCTGACCGGGACGAGGTCGACCCGCCATCCCCGCCCGCCCTGACCGGCGGCGCTGGAGCCCACCTTGGAACGCGCCGCGGCGAGCCGGCCCGGCGCGTACCGGATGGTCAGGACGTCGCTGGCCTCGTCGACGCTCACCCCGCCGAAGGTCGCCTGGTCGGCGCCCGCGAGGGAGACGAGCTCGTCGGCCCAGGCCTGGTCGACGACGAGCGGTGACGGCGCCGCGCCGGCGGGCACGGCGGACACCGCCGCACCCACGATGCCGACGAGCGCCGTCACGATGTACCGCCTGCACAGCGAACGCATGGGACCGCCTCCGGACAACATCGACGAGCATGGTTGCTCGGTGCACTCGATGGCACCACCCGGGTGCGTCCGGCGGTAGGGCACTCAGCGATCCTGTTGGCGATACAGCAAGCGGTACATCAGACCGCCGTCACCGAGTCGATCACCTCGAACGCGGCGTCCGGCCGCCCGATGACGACCACGATGTCGCCGGCCCGGCACCGCAGGTCCGGCCCGGGGGAGGGCACGACGTGCTCGCCGCGGACCACGGCGATCACGGTCGCGCCGGCGACGCCGGTGCCGGTCAAGGGCCGTCCGATCCGCGGCGAGTCCGGCCCGATGAGGACCTGCAGCACCGCGACGCCGTCGGCGTGCCGGTCGAGGCGGGCGCAGTGCGTCATCGGGCCTGTCGTGCCGACCAGTTCGGCCACGGTGCGGGCCTCCGCGGCGGTGAGCAGGACCCCGGTGAGGCGGGTGTCCGGGTCGGCCGGGTCGTACACGACGAGCTCCCGCCGGTCGTCGTCGTGCCGGATGACGCCGACGTGGTGCCCGTCCCGGGCGGCGAGCACGTGCAGCGTGCCGATGCCGGGCAGGGGAGCGCTGGTGCTGCGCGGGACGCTCCGCCGGGTGGCCATGCGCGGCGCCGGCGGCGGTGGGGGTCCGGGTCGGGAGCGCCGGCGGCCCGGCGTGATCGGCGGTGTGGGGTTCATGACGGACGACCTCCTGAGGGTCAACGCGATGAGACCGTCGACCCCGGCGGGGTCGCGGCTGCGGACAATGTGGACGCTCAGGAGGTGGGTGGGCCCCGGCAGGTCGGCGCCGCAGCCGGCCGTCCGGCGTGGACGGTGGCGGCGGCCTGGCCGCGGCACGCCGGCCCCAGGACGGGGTCTGCGTCGGCGACGGGTGGGAGCACGGCGAGCCAGTGCGGCGCGCCGGACCGCAGGTCCCGCGACTCGGGCAGCTTCCTGCCGTGCGGTGTCTCGGCACCGGCGGTGGCGATGGCGACCGTGCCGCGGGCGAACTGGAACGTGTCGCCGGGCAGCGCGTCGTGGGCCCGGGAGAGCCCGAGCAGCAGGACGCACGCGCTCAGCGCCAGGCCGACCGCGGTCGTGCGCAGGACGGAAGCGACTCGCATCCCGCACCTCCCGCCCGTCGGAACCGTCTACGCTACCAGGCGAAACGGCAGTGCGGGCGGGAGTCGCATGTGGACAGTCAGGCGGTGCAGGGCACCCCGTTGACGTAGACGGTCGGCGGCGGGGTGGGCGGTGCGGTCCGGGTGCCGTACATGCCCACGGTCACCGAACCACCGGGCGGGATGACCCGGTTCCAGCTCGTGTGGGTGAGGGTGACCGCGGCGCCGGTCTGGCCGGAGGTGGCGTTCCAGGCCTGGGTGACGCGCTGGTCGCCGGGGAACGTGAAGGTGATGACCCAGTCGGAGATGGGCGTCGTCCCGGTGTTGGTGACGGTCACGTCGGCGACGAACCCACTGGCCCACACCGATGTGTACGTGAACGTGGCGCGGCATGAAAGCACTGGCGGCGAGCTCGCGGACGGGCTGCCCGGCCCGCCGGTCCCGCCGGTGACGACGACCGTGTTGGAGGCGATCGAGACGTTGCCGGCCGCGTCGCGGGCCCGGACGTAGAACTGGTCGCGGGGCGACACCACGGCCGCCGTGTACGTGGTCCCGGGGACCGTGGTCAGCAGCGTGGAGATGAACACGCCGTCGAAGCGGTAGACGTTGTAGCCGGTGACGGCCACGTTGTCGGTGGAGGGCGACCAGGTCAGCGTGGTGCTGGGCCCGTTGGTCGGGTCGGCCCGCAGGCCGGTCGGCGCGGCGGGCGGCACCGTGTCCGGGCCCGTGTCGGTGACCGGCGTGACGACGACGACCGTGTTGGAGCCGCCGGAGCGGTGGCCGAGGTCGTCGTGGGCCGAGACCTGGAAGGTGTACTGCTGGCCCGGCCGGATGTCGGTGGTGACGGTGGCCGTGGTGACGTCGCCGACGGCGATGACCCGGCCGTAGTCGTTGAAGGCCGGCATGGACGTGATGTCGTAGCCGGTGACCGCGCAGCAGCCGCGGCTCGAGGCGGTCCAGGTCAGCGTCACCGACGTGGACGTCACCGCGGTCGCCCGCAGGTTCGTGGGCGGGGTCGGCGGGAACGGCGAGGTGTTGGGCGTTCCCGAGGTTGAGGGCGGGGGCGGGGCGGGGGTGGCCGCCACGCTGCCGTTGGCGTCGTTGACGGCCACCAGCAGGGCGCCGGCGAGCATGGCGGTGCCGGCGACGGACGCCAGCCGAAGCAGCGATCGAGTTCCGGGCATGGCCCGAGCCTGGCCCACCGCATCGACGGCGGTCAACGGAATGCGTCGGCTGCCGGTGTACGGCCAGCGGCCGCGTGAAAGTTACGAGGCCTGACGGACGGGGGTGTCGGGGAGCCAGGCGTCGGCCAGGTCGCTGAGGGGGACGCCCAGGGCCTGGCTCAGGCAGACCACGGTGCCGAACGCCGGCGCCGGGAGGCGGCCCGTCTCGATCTTGCGCAGCGTCTCGGGGGAGATGCCGGCCGCCAGGGCCACCTCGACGAGACTGCGGCCCGCCCGCGCGGCCCGCAGTGCCGCTCCGAGGCGCTGGCCCGCGGCGATCTGTTCGACGGAGAGTGGTTGGCGAACCATGCGAGCAGGATACCGCCCCGGACCGCGTGTGGTATAAAAATACCGCACACGGAAGTGGGGAGAGGTGTCGTGATCGAGCTCAAGTCCGCCGACGAGATCGGCCGGATGGCGGTGGCCGGGCAGTTCGTCGGTGAGCTGCTGGCCGAGTTGAGCGGCGTCGCCGCGGTCGGCGTGAACCTGATGGACGTCGAGCACCACGCCCGCCGCCGGATCAAGGAGCGCGGCGCCGAGTCCTGCTACTGGGACTACGCCCCGTCGTTCGGTAGCGGCCCGTTCCGCAACGTGCTGTGCCTGTCGGTCAACGACGCCGTCCTGCACGGCCTGCCGCACGACTACGTGCTGCGCGACGGCGACCTGCTCAGCATCGACATGGCCGTCGGCATCGGCGGCTGGGTCGCCGACTCCGCGCTGTCCTTCGTCGTCGGCACTCCCGACCCCGCCGACCTGAAGCTCATCGAGGCCACCGAGGTCGCCCTGGAGGCCGGCATCAACGCCGCCCAGCCCGGCGGCCGGATCGGCGACATCTCCGCCGCGATCGCCGAGGTCGCCCACTCCTACGGGTACAGCGTCAACGGCGAGTTCGGCGGCCACGGCATCGGCCGCACCATGCACGAGGCCCCGCACGTCGCCAACGTCGGCCGCGCCCGCCGCGGCATCAAGCTCGAGCCCGGCCTCACCATCGCGATCGAGCCCTGGTTCTGCCGCTCCACCGACAAGATCAAGTACGACAAGGACGGCTGGACCATCCGCTCCGCCGACGGCTCCCGCACCGCCCACTCCGAGCACACCGTCGCCGTCACGCCCTCCGGCCCCCAGGTCCTCACCCGCCGCCCCACCCCCGGCGCCCCGGCGGACTCCGCGCCGACGGACGCCACCGCCGCCTGACCCGGGGCGAGGCACCCGCAGACGGCCCCGATCCGGCGACGACCGGTGCGCGCCACCGTCCGGCGTGGCCGGGCGAGCACCACCGTCCGGCGTGGCCGGGCGACCGCCGCCGGACGCCGCCAGGCGGCTCCCGAGCAGCGCGGCGGCGCCGGCGGCGAGCAGCAGGCCGACGCTGCCGGCGATGTCGAGGACGTAGTGGTTGCCGGTGGTGAGGACGGTGGCGGCCATTCGGCCACCGGCCTGCCGCTGGTGCCGTCGCTGCTTGGCCGGCCGGGACTGAACATCCAGCTGGGCGACCCCGCCTGCTCGTTCGTGCAGTACGCGCTGCGGGCGACACCCGCCCCGCCGGCCCAGGTGCAGGGCCCGGTCCAGCTCTTCGGCGCGCACCGGGCCGCGATCCTGCGCGACCTGGACGTCCCGCGCTCCACGACCGAGCTCAGCCGGCGGCCCCGGCTCGGCAAGTCCACGGTGTCCTACCACCTCGCCGCGCTGCTCGGCGCCGGCCTGCTCGTCCGCGCCCGCGAGGGCAAGGCCGTGCACTGCAGCCGCAGCCGCGACGGCGACCAGATGACGGCGCTCCCGGTCACTCAGAACTCGCCGTTACGCTCGCAGGCTCGCCGCCAGCGCGGTGACCTCGGCGGCGGTGGGCAGGCTGGCGCGGGCACCGACGTCCCGGGTCGCGAGGGCGCCGGCGGCGCAGGCGAGCCGGACGGCGTCGTCGAGGTCGCGGCCCGCGTCGAGGGCCCAGGCGAGCGCGCCGCAGAACGCGTCCCCGGCACCGGTGGAGTCGACCGCCCGCACCGGATGGGCGGGGAATTCCGTGACGCTGTCCGGCCGGTGTACCCGGCAGCCGGCCGACCCGAGCGTGACGATCACGGCGCCGACACCCCGGGCCAGCAGGGTCTCGGGTGGGCCGAGGAGCGCCAGCTCGTGCTCGTTGGGCACCAGGACGTCGACCTGCGCGAGCAGCGACGACGGCAGCGGCCCCGTCGGCGCGGGGTTGAGCACGAACGTCCAGCCCGCCGCGGCCGCCCGCCGGCCCGCCTCGGCGACGGTCTCCAGGGGCACCTCGAGGCTGGCCAGGACGACGCCGGCGCCGGTGAGCTCGCCGACGTCGTCCGGCGCCAGGTTCGCGTTGGCGCCGGGGACGACGGTGATCGCGTTCTCGCCCCTGGCGTCGAGCATGACGACGGCGAGCCCGGTCGGCGCCGGGTCCTGCCGCACCCGCGTCACGTCCACACCGTCGAGGCTGCCGTAGTCGAACCCGGCGCCGACCCGGGCGACGAGCGCGCACGCCCCGCCGAGCCGGCTCACCGCGACGGCCTGGTTGCCGCCCTTGCCGCCCGCCACGGTCGTCGACCCGGTGGCGATGATCGTCTCGCCGGGCGGCGCGATCCGCGGCGTGTGGACGACGAGGTCGACGTTGACCGCGCCGACGACCAGCACGCTCATCGGACCCCGCCGTCCCCGCGCGCGACGTTCATGACGCGAGGTGTGTCTGCGATGTCCACCCCGCGATCATCCTCCACGAGGAGCGCCCGGCGTTTGCCGGTACTGATGACCGATGGGGTGATCAGCCCACCGTCAGGCGGTCTGGTACAAGATCTCGAGGAAGGCACCGGTCGGCGCGAACTTCTTCCACTGCAGCTGGTCGTTCTCGTCCAGGGCGCGGAGACCGAACGTGATGTCGGCGCCGGCCGCGGCGGCCTTCTGCTGGACGGCGTTGGTCACGCCGCCGCTGAACGTGACCGCGTGCGACGCCTGCCCGCAGGTGGTGTTGGCCGACGTGGAGACCGACGCCACCTTCGTCTGCCAGTAGCCGGTCGAGTTGGCCCAGGTGGTGGTCGCCGGAGCGGTCAGGTCCTGGGTCTTCCACAGGTCGACCGGCGTCGCGGCGCACGAGGCCGAGTGGTTGAGGGTCAGCGTGACGGTCGCGTTGAGGATCTGGGTGCCGGCGACCGGGGTCAGGCCGTCGAAGCGGACGAACGACCGCCACACCCGGGTGGTGCCGTACTCCCGGCCGGAGCGCATGGCGTCCCGGTTGGTCGTCCAGAACGAGGTGGTCGGGTAGCCGCTGGACACCTGGGTCCACGCGTACGTCGACACGTACAGCACGGCGGTGCCGTCGGCCTGCACCTGCAGGCTGCTCGTGGCGGAGCGGTGGTCGAGCGCCTCGACGGTGATCCCGCAGGCCTTCGCGGCCGCGGCGGCCGCCGCCTCAGTCGGCGCGACCGGGGAGCAGGAGGGTGCCGCGTGGCCCGCGGCGGGCGCGAAGAGCACGGACGCGGCAACAGCTGTCACCGCGAGCAGGCTCTGGGCAGACTTCTTCCAGGCAGACGTCATCGAATCCCCCGTGGATCGCATGGGCCACCGGCACGCGGCCGCGCTTCAGCGCATCGCCCCCGGTGGATGTCGATGCTCAACGTAGGTCAATGCCTTCGCCGGAGCAAGAGGGTCCCGGCGAACTTCGACGGAACCCTGCGCCGTCATGTCCGGCCGTCGGCGCGCAAGCGCATGGCGTACTGGCCCGCCGGGACGGCGGCGAGCATGGTGACCGCGAGGAGCAGGACCGCGAGCAGGGGCTGGCGGCTGTGGAGGTAGGTGCCGGCGGCGAGCACGGCCACGACCACCGAGGCGAGCAGGCCGCCGCCGGTCAGCACCGCCCAGGCCTGGCGGGCGGCACGGACGGCGAGCGCGAGCGCGGCGGCGCCGGCGAACAGCGCGAGGACCCAGCTGATCTGCCACGGCTGCGGGCCGGCGTGGTTGCCGGGCCAGTCCACGACGCCCAGGCCGAGCAGGCCGCGGTGGACGTTGCGACCGGGTCTGGACGCGTCGATGACGGTGATCGGCGTGAACGGCGAGAACTTCGCGCGGACCGGGTCGGCGCGGCCCAGGACCATGGTCGCGGTGCTGGCGACCGCGAGCAGGACGGCGGCGACCGCGGTGGCGAGCAGCGCCGGCCGGACGCGGTCCGGTGCCGGTCGGCCCGCGCCGCGGACCGCGAACCACGCGACCGGTGCGGCGCAGGCGAGCAGGCACAGCACGGCGATGAACGCGGACCCGGGTGCGCCGCCGGCGGTGGTGGCGGGGGAGGGGCGGTCGCCCGTACAGTGCGATCGACCGGAAGCGGAGCCGCCGCCGCGGGCGTGGGAGCGGCGCCCACGGTGTGGACGCTGCCGTTGGCGACGACGAGCTCGGGCTGCTCCAGCACCACCGGCGCCACCCCCAGCGCCCGGTGCAGCAGCGTGGCGACCAGCGGGATCCGGCTCGACCCGCCGACGAGGAACACCCCGGCGAGCCGGTCGGCGGTGACCCCGCTGGTGAACAGCGTCGCCGTGGTCAGCGCGACGGTGCGCTCCAGCCACGGCCGGACGAGCGTGTCGAGCTCGTCGCGGGTCAGGTGCAGGTCGACGTCGAAGAGCGGCACGCTCAGCCCGGCGCTGCTGCCGCCGCCCTTGGCGTGCACCCCGGACGGCAGCAGCGGCGAGGCGTCGAAGAGCAGCAGCTCGACGGCGCGGTGCGGGTCGGCCCGGGCGAGCGCGGCGACGGTGTGCGACGTGCCGAAGTCGATGCCGAGCGTCTCCCCGTCAGACATGCACCGAGCCTATCGACCGACGTTGCTGGACGGCGAGCGCCGCACCCGCCGCCGCGCCCAGCGTCGCGGCCCCGCCGTGGACGTCGCCGAGGACGAGCAGCACGAGCGCCGCGACGAGGCTCACCGTCCCCAGCACCCGGACCTGGAGCGAGGTGCCGAGCACCAGCGCCGCCGCGGCGAGGGACGCGGCGAGGCCGAAGTCGACCAGCGAGCTGCCCGCGCCGACCGGCAGGACGACGAGCCCCCACAGCCCGCCGAGCACCTGCACCGTGCCGGCGAGCACGAGCCACCGGGCCGTGCCCCAGCGGCGTTCGGCGAGCGTGCCGAGGACGGCCAGCGCGACCAGGTTGAAGACGGTGCCGGTCCAGCCGCTGTCCTGCACGACGAACGAGCTGACGAGCCGCCACACCTGCCCGTCCGTGATCGCCGCCCGGTCCCGCCGCAGCGCCTCGAACAGCCCCGGCGCGACCGTCAGCTGCAGCCCCGACACGACCGCGACGACCGCCGCCGCGGCCGGCGTCGCCATCGGGACCTTCGCGGGCCCGGCCGGGTGCGGCAGGCCCGCCCCGGCCCACCCGGCGGTGACGAGCAGCGCGACGTAGAGGACCGCCATCCGGGCACCCCGAATCAGTGGGCGAGCGCGAGGACCGTGTGGGCGACGCGTTCCAGCAGGTGTTCGTCGTACGGTAGCCACGGCACCGCTGAAGCGGGGACCCGGTGCCGCACGTCGGTGGTGACCGGGTCGCCGTCGCGGGTGACGCGGGCGGTGGCGAGGTGCACGGCGTAGGCGCCGACGTGGACGTGCCGGTCGCCGAACGACACGCCGTCGACGCCGGCGAGGATCCGGCGCAGCGCCGCGCGGCGCATCCGGTCCGTCTCGCCGAGCGGCCGGTCGGCGAGCCTGGTGAGCGTCTGCCAGCGGGCGTCGTCGCGCAGCTGCGGGTCGTCGTCGAGGCCGAACGCGGCCACGCTGACGAGCAGCTCCACGCTGCGCAGCGCCTCCGACACGAGCACGGGCGGCGCGTCGGTGAACCGGGCCGGGCACCACTGGCCGCCGTCGCGGTGCTGCAGGTGCAGCGCGCCGGTGAAGCCGAACCCCGCCGCGCCCCGGTGCAGCGGGCCGTCGACGGCGAACGCCACCCGCCACCGGCCCAGGTCACGGCGGAGCAGCCCGGCGCCGTGCTCGCCGCGCCAGCCGTCGCGCACCGCCACGCCGAGCAGCGGCCGGATCGCCACCGGGTACCCGCCGAACATGTCGGTCGCGGTGCCGTCGCCGGCCGGATAGTGCCCGCGGAACGCCTGCCGGACCGGCTGCGTCAGCCGCCGCTCGACGACCGTGTCCCGCCAGGCGGCCCGCTCCGCCGCGCCGGCCCGCGCCGGGTGCCACAGCCGCACCCGTCCGCCCCGCGGCGGCGCGCCGAGGGCCGCCTCCCATCGGCCGGGCGCGGTCTCGGCCTCCCAGATCAGCCGCGCGGCGAGGTCGCCGGGCACGTCGGCGTGCCACCGCTCCCACGGGAAGCTGACGTCGCCGAGGTACCCGCCCTCGAGGGCGTGGGTCATCGTCGTCAGCTGGGCCCGGGTCGGGGCGGCGCCGGCGGGCAGGCGCAGCGCGATCGCGGGCCGCCGGGCGAGGCCCTGCTCCGCGACGGGCGCCAGCCGGTCGAGCTTCTTGACGAGACCGGCGTGGCGGGCCGCGGTGCGGGCCGCCCGCAGCGCCACCGGGCGCGGCGTCGAGGCCATCATGGGCTCGCACAAGCTGCTCGACATGACCGCCTACGGCCGCCAGGAGACCTGGGAGTCGTCCCCGGACGGGTGGCCCCAGGAGCCGACGTACACCAGGTGGCGCCGCGACGGCCGGCCCGTGCCCCAGTGGACCAGGCCGTCCGTGACCCCGGTCGGCGACCGCCAGGAGCCGCACTGCCACTGAGCCCGGCGTCCGCGGAGGATGCCGGGTTCCTCCGGCGTACCTATTGACAAAAAAATCTTGTACGTAAAGACTTGGCTTGTCATGAGAGACGTCGTCTACCTCGACCAGATCGAGCAGGCTGAGGCCCTGCTCAAGCCGCAGCGGATCGACGTGCTGCGGCGGCTCGCCGAGCCCCGGTCCTGCACCGAGGTCGCGGTCGAGCTCGACCAGACCCCGCAGCGGGTCTACTACCACGTGAAGCGCCTGGTGGAGGCCGGCCTGGTGAGTCAGGTCGCCGAGCGCCGGGTGCGCGGGATCCACGAAGGGATCTACCAGGCGGCGGGCCGGTCCTACTGGCTGTCCCCGGGCCTGGTCGGCAGGATCGGGCTGCGTCAGGCCCGCGACCTGCTCAGCCTCGGCCACCTGGTCGACCTGATGGAGGAGGTGCAGGCGGACATCGCTGCGCTCGACCTCACCCGTCCGGACCTGCCGTCGATCGGCGTGTCGGGCGAGATCAAGGTGCGCCCGGAGCAGCGCAAGGCGTTCCTCGACGAGCTGCAGCAGACGCTGCAGGACCTGTTCACCCGCTACGGCGGCGCCGAAGGCGACGGGTTCCGCCTGGCGGTCGCCTGCTACCCGAAGGATCACCCCGCGGACCGTGCCTGACCCGTGCCCGGTCGCGGCCGTTCAGGCGCCCCTGCCACGCCCGGGCACCCGCCGGTAGCCCGCTCACGGCGGGGTGTCGGTCGGTGGGGGCGGCGGTGGCAGGGTGACGGTGACCGTCAGGCCGCCGGCGTCCTGCGGCTCGGCGACGACCGTGCCGCCGTGGGCGCGGACGATCGACCGGACGATGGCGAGGCCCAGGCCGGTGGAGCGGCCGCCCGCCGGGCGGTCGGCGGACAGCCGCTGAAACGGCTCGAACAGGCGGTCGACCTCCGCCGGCGGGATGGCCGGGCCGCTGTTGCGGACCACCACGACCGCCGGGCCGCCAGGGGCGCCAGGGCCGCCAGGGCCGCCAGGGGCGCCGGTCGTCACGTCGACCCAGCCGCCGGGGACGTTGTGCCGGACCGCGTTTTCGACCAGGTTGCGCACCAGCTGGTCGAGCAGGGCCGGGTCGCCGAGCGCGGGCGCCGGACGCAGGTCGGTGGTGACGGTCAGGTCGGCGGCCACGGCCTCGGGGTCCGCGTCGCCGAGCGCGGTGGCCGCGGCGAGCGCCAGGTCGTGCGGCTCGCGGGTGACGGCACCGCTGTCGCTGCGGGCCAGGGCCAGCAGGCCGTCCAGCAGCCGCTCGGCCCGGCCGGTCGCGGTGAGCACGCGGGTCGCCATCGCCTGCCACTGCTCGGGTGTGCTCTGCTGCTTGGCGAGCAGGACCTCCGCGCCCGTCCGCACGATGGCGAGGGGGGTCCGCAGCTCGTGCGAGGCGTCGGCGACGAACCGCCGCTGACTGTTGAACGACCCCTCCAGCCTGGTCACCATCGCGTCGAAGGTGTCGGCCAGCTCCTTGAGCTCGTCGTCCGGCCCGGCCAGCGCGACCCGCTCGTGCAGGTGGTCCTGCGAGATCCGCCGGGTCGTGGTGGTCAGGGTGCGCAGCGGCCGGAGCATGCGGCCGGTGACGATCCACGAGACGCCGACCCCGGCGACGAACGTCAACGCCAGCGCCAGCGCCGACATCTCCCCGGTGTGCAGCAGCTCCCGCCGGCGCAGCCGCTCGTTCTCGGCCAGCTCCCGCCGCACCGCCCAGAACTTCTCGGCCCCCTCCGAGCCGTCCGTGGGTGGCTGGATCCCGGCCAGTTCGGCCGCGGTCGGGCCGTTCACGTTGGTGTAGAGGCTGTTGTACAGCAGCGCGTAGTTGAACGCGAGCAGCCCGGCGCAGGTGAGGACCAGCATCACCGCGTACACCAGAGTGAGCCGCAGCCGGATCGAGCGGCGGGGCCGGTGCGCCCTCACAGCCGGTACCCCGCGCCGACGAGCGTCTCGATCAGCGGCGGGTCGCCGAGCTTCTTGCGCAGCCGCGCCACGGTCACCCGGACGGTCGCGGTGAACGGGTCCGCGTGCTCGTCCCACGCCCGCTCGAGGAGATCCTCGGCGCTGACCACGGCGCCGGCGGCGGACATCAGGATCTCCAGCACGGCCAGCTCCTTCGTGGTGAGCGGGATGATGCGCCCGCCGCGGGTGACGACCCGCCGGCCGGTGTCGAACGTCAGGTCGGCGCGTTGCAGCACCCGCGGCGCGTTGTTGGCCCGCCGTGCCAGCGCCCGGATCCGCAGCACCAGCTCGTCGAAGACGAACGGCTTCGGCAGGTAGTCGTCGGCGCCCAGGATCAGGCCGGCGACCCGGTCCGCCGCCTCACCCGCGGCGGTGAGCATCAGCACCCGCGCGTCGCTGCCGCCCGCGGCGAGCGCCGTGCAGACCTGGTCGCCGTGCAGCAGCGGCAGGTCCCGGTCGAGGACCACCACGTCATACCGGTTGGCGCCGGCCTTGTGCAGCCCGTCCAGCCCGTCGCCGGCCACGTCCACCGCCATGCCGTGGTCGCGCAGCCCGTCGGCGACCTGCTCGGCCAGCAGCGCCTCGTCCTCGATCAGCAGCACCCGCACCGGACCGTCCTTTCCCTGCCATTGTCGGCGGACGGGGATAACACCAGCGTTACAGACGCTGTGACGCCCGCGTTGCCGGTCAGCTGCTGCACTGGCCGCCATGAGAACGAGACTCCTCGCCCGGGCCGTGCTGCCGCTCCTGCTCGTCGCCTGCGCCGGCGCCTGCTCGAAGTCCGGCGGCGACGACGGTGTCGCCACGGTCGACGGCACGTCCAGGCCCAGCGCGACCGCGACCGGCAGCCTGCAGGAGCAGGCGATCGCCTACACGCGGTGCATGCGCGAGCACGGCGTCCCGCTCAGCGACCCGGAGGTCAGCGCGTCGAGCATCCGGATGGGCCCGGTCGACAAGGCCGCCGTCGGCAACGACAAGCTGACGGCCGCGGAGGCGGCGTGCGCGCCGCTGCTGCCGCAGCTCCCGCCGGCGGAGGCGGCGGCGAAGGTGGAGAAGTCCCGGGAGTTCTCGCGGTGCATGCGGGCGCACAGCTTCCCCGACTTCCCCGACCCGGACGCCGACGGACGGGCGGTCGTGCCGGACCCGATCCGCCAGAGTCCGCGGTACGAGGAGACGAAGCGCCTCTGCGACGACCAGGTCCGCTCGTTCACCCCGTCCCCGGCGGCGACCCGATGAGCAGGTCGCTGACGGCCGGGTCGCTGCTGCTGCTATGCGACGGCCACGTCCGGTCCTGCCCGCCGAGCCCCGCGGTGACCCGGTGAGACGGCGCGGGCAGGCCGCCGCGGTCGCCGGGGTCGTGGGCGCGGCCACGGCGGCGGCCGTCGGGCTCGCCGGCTTCCAGTTCAGCGGTGGCGACACCGGCATCCAGGACGCGTCCGACCTGCCGCCGGCCACCGCGCAGGTGACCCGCACGACGATGCTGGACACCGACGACGAGCCCGGCAGCCTCGGCTATGGTCCCGCCACGGCCCTCGCGGGCCGGATCCCGGGCGTGCTCACCCGGCTGCCGCAGGCCGGCGACGTCATCGACCGCGGCCAGCCGGTGTACCGCGTGGACGACGCGCCGGTCGTGCTGCTGTTCGGGGAGGTCGCCGCGTACCGGACGCTCGCGCCGGGTGTCGTCGGCGCCGACGTCCGGCAGCTGGAGACGAACCTGCGGGCGCTCGGCTACACCGGGTTCACGGTCGACGACAGCTACTCGGCGACGACGGCCGCCGCGGTACGCCGCTGGCAGCAGGCGCACCACCTGCCGCAGACCGGGCAGGTCGAGCTCGGCCGGGTCCTGTTCGCGCCCGGGGCGATCCGCGTCGACACCGTCACCGCCGGCGTCAACGGGTCCACCGGGGACGGCGACGAGGTGCTGCGGTTCACCGGCACCGGACGGGAGATCACGGTCAAGCTCGACGTGTCCAAGCAGCGCCTGGCCCGCAAGGGCGTGGCCGTCCAGGTCCAGATGCCCGACGGCCGGACGGTGCCCGGCCGGGTCGAGCGGGTGTACACGGTGATCGAGCAGCAGGACGGCCCGCCGCTCACGAAGATCGAGGCGATCGTGTCGCTGGGCGACCCGTCGGCCGCGACCGGCGTCGAGGCGGCCGTGGTCACCGTGACGTTCACCGCCGCCGAGCACAAGGACGTGCTGACCGTGCCGGTCGCGGCGCTCGTCGCGCTCGCCGAGGGCGGCTACGGCCTCGAGGTCGTCGAGGGCTCCGGCACCCGGTACGTGCGGGTGGAGACCGCCCTGTTCGCCAACGGCCGGGTCGAGGTCACCGGCGACGGCCTGCGCGAGGGCATGACCGTGGGGATGCCGCGATGATCGAGCTGACCGGCGTCACCAAGGAGTACCCCGGCGGGGTCCGGGCGCTCGCCGGGATCACGCTGCGCATCGGCGCCGGCGAGCTGGTCGCCGTGGTCGGCCCGTCAGGGTCCGGGAAGTCGACGATGCTGCACATGCTCGGCACCCTCGACCGGCCCACCTCGGGCACGGTCGCCGTCGACGGGCACGACGTGTCGCGGCTGTCGGACCGGCAGCTGTCGGCGCTGCGGGCGGGCCGGATCGGCTTCGTGTTCCAGCAGTTCCACCTCGCCGCCGCGGTGCCCGCGCTCGACAACGTCGCCGACGGGCTGCTCTACGCGGGCGTCCGGGTGAAGGAGCGCCGACGGCGGGCGGAGGCGACGCTGGAGCGGGTCGGACTCGGGCACCGCCTCGGCCACGAGCCGCACGAGCTGTCCGGCGGCGAGCGGCAACGGGTCGCGATCGCCCGCGCCGTGGTCGGCGGGCCGGCGCTGCTGCTCGCCGACGAGCCGACCGGCAACCTGGACACCGCGTCCGGGCGGGGCATCCTGGCGCTGCTGCGGGAGCTGCACGCCGCCGGCACCACGGTCGTCGTCATCACCCACGACGCGTCGGTCGCCGCGGCGTGTGACCGGCAGATACACCTGCGCGACGGCAGGGTGGCGGACCGGTGACCGGGCCCCACCTCAACCCTGCCCGCCTCGCCGTGCGGGACGTGGTCCGGGTCGGCGCGGCCGGCCTGCGCACCCGGCCCACCCGGGCGCTGCTGTCGGCGCTCGGCATCGCGCTCGGCATCGCCGCGATGGTCGCGGTCGTCGGCATCTCCTCCTCGTCCCGGGAACAGCTCGACCGGCAGCTCGCCGCCCTCGGCACCAACCTGCTGACGGTCGCGCCCGGCCGCACCGTCGAGGGCGACGCGGCGAAGCTGCCCGCCGAGGCCGAGGCGATGATCGCGCGGATCGGCCCGGTCACCGGCGTCTCGGCGACCGGGAAGGTCACCGGCGCCAAGGTGTACCGGACGGACCGGATCAACCGGGCGGAGACCAACGGCCTCACCGTCCTCGCCGCGCGGGAGAGCCTGCCACGGACCGTCGGCGCCACGGTGCGCGGCGGCACCTGGCTCAACGGCCTGACCGGCCGGTACCCGGCGGCGGTGCTGGGCGCGGCGGCCGCGGAGCGGCTCGGCGTCGGACGGGCCAGCCCCGACGTGGAGATCCTGGTCGGCGGCGAACGGTTCACCGTGATCGGCGTGCTGCGCCCGGTCGCGCTCGCCCCCGAGCTGGACCCGGCGGTGCTCATCGGCTGGGACGTCGCCGCCACCGCGTTCGGCTTCGACGGCCGGGCCAGCACCGTCTACGCGCGGACCCGCGACAGCCAGATCGAGGCGGTCCACGGCGTCCTGGCCGCGACCGCCAACCCGCAGGCGCCCGGCATGGTCGCGGTGTCCAAGCCGTCGGCCGTCCTGGCCGCCCGCCGGGCCGCCGACACGACGCTCAACGGCCTGCTCCTCGGCCTCGGCGCGGTGGCCCTCCTGGTCGGCGGCGTCGGCGTGGCCAACACGATGGTCATCTCCGTCCTGGAGCGCCGCGCCGAGATCGGCCTGCGCCGCTCGCTCGGCGCCACCCGCGGCCAGATCCGCCTGCAGTTCCTCGTCGAGTCGCTGCTGCTGTCCACCATGGGCGGCCTCGGCGGGGTGGTGCTCGGCGTCGCCGTCACCGCCGGCTACGCCACCTACCAGGCGTGGCCCTCGGTCGTCCCGGCGTGGGCGACCGCCGGTGCCGTCGCGGCGACGATGCTCGTCGGCGGGGTCGCCGGCCTGTACCCGGCGATCCGCGCCAGCCGGCTGTCACCGACCGAGGCGCTGTCCGCGCCCTGAGCCACGGTTCGCAGCGGCCGGGCACAACGGGCCCGGCCGCACGGGTACGGTCACTGTCATCGTCAGATCGCTGCGGGGAGGGCACCCGGGTGCGGCACGAGCCGCACTGCCACCTCGACGGCACGGTCGCGGCCCAGGCCGCCGGCAACCTCGAGGACGGTGGCCATGCTGGAGCGGGTTGACTACGACGTACGGCAGCATTCGGTGTACTCGGCCGGGCGGGCGCTGCCGGAAGGGACCGCGGGGCTCTGGTCCGGGGTGTTCGCCAGGTGGGCGGGCGCGCCGAACCCGTTGACGGCGCTGGACCTGGGCTCGGGCACGGGCCGCTTCACCCCGATCCTCGCGGAGACCTTCGGCGGTCCGGTCTACGGCGTCGAGCCGTCCGGGCGGATGCGGGAGCAGGCGGCCCCCCACCCGCGCGTGCAGTACCTGGCGGGCAGCGCGGAAGCGATCCCGCTGCCGGACGACTCCTGCGACGTCGTGCTGCTGTTCCTCGTCTTCCACCACATCGTCGACCGGCCCCGCGCGGCGGCGGAGATCCACCGGGTGCTGCGCCCGGGCGGCCGGGTCCTGATCCGCAGCGCCTTCGCCGACCGCCTGCCCGACCTGTACTGGCACCGGTTCTTCCCCAGCGCCCGCGACGTCGAGCTGCGCATGTTTCCGACGGTCGCCGAGGTGACCGAACTCTTCGAGGACGCGGGCCTGACGGTCCTCGGCCTCGACCAGATCCGCGAGACGGTCGCCACCGACCTCGCCGCCTACGCGCGGCGGCTCCGCCTGCGCGCCATCTCCACCTTCGAGCACCTGACCGAGGAGGAGACCCGGCTCGGCTTCGCGGCCCTGGACCGCGCGGTCGCCGCCGGGGACGACCCGGGCCACATCACAATGGACAGCGACCTGCTCGTCCTCGGAGATTCCTGAGGAACCTTGTCGGATCGGGCGGGACGTGTTCGTAGATGGGATGAGCGCCGCCGACGAGGGCGGCCCGGACCACGGGAGATGATCCGAGGATGCAGTACCTGGTTTCCGTCCTCTTCGACGACAGCATCGTGCCCAGGGACGATGAGATGGCCGCGATCGACGCGTTCAACGACCGGATGCGGGACGAGGGACACTGGGTCTTCGCCGGCGGCCTCGCCGAGCCCAGCGCCGCGACGGTCCTCGACAACCGCGACGGTGCGGGCCTGATCACCGACGGCCCGTACGTGGAGACGAAGGAGTACCTCGCCGGCTTCTGGGTCTTCGAGGCGCCCGACCTCGACGTGGCCCTGAAGATCGCCGCCGAGGGGTCGCGGGCCTGCAACCGCCGCGTCGAGGTCCGCCCCTTCGCCCAGCCGTGACCCGCCGGGTGGGGGGGGGAGCGGGGGCGCACGCGGCCCCCCTCCCGGCCCGTGTCATACAAACTATAATAAAAACAAAATAAAAAAAAAAAAAAAACGA
>NZ_JBFAJA010000074.1:0-67653 GCF_040654975.1 Dactylosporangium sp. NPDC050588
AGACACCCCCCCCCCCGCGCCGCGGCGGGCCCCCGGCGGGGGCCCCCCCCCCCCCCCCCGGCCGCCCCCGCCCCCCCCCACTGCCGGCGCGCTGAGCGCGCGGCAGGACCTGCGCGTCCCGTGCGCCGTCGCCGCCGGCCCGTCCGGTCGCGTTCGTTGCTCCACTCCGCGTCCGGTCTCATCGTCGGCGTGGCCGCCGCCGTGGCGGTTGTGCCGGAGGGGCCTTCAGCTGACGGCTCGGATGGCGGCCACAGCGATGAGGACGACGCCGACCGGCCCGGTCAGGAAGAGCTTCGGATGGCCGACGAAACACGTGCTGGGTTCGAAGAACTGCCGGTCGGGGTCGTCGTCCCGCCGGAGGGGCTGCACGACGTGCGGGTGCTGTGGCAGATGCGCTGAGGCGCCCCGGGATACTGAGGGGACCGGGACCAGGGGGGGTGGCGATGACAGCACAGGCGGCGCGGAGCACCGAGCAGCGCGTGGCGGACACGGTACGACGGCTGGAGGAGGACGTCGACGCGTGGGTGGCGACGGCGTCGGCGGACGGGGAGCCGTGCATGGTGCCGCTGTCGTTCCTGTGGGACGGGGCGACCCTGCTGTTCTCGACGGCCGTCAACAACCCGACGGCGCGCAACCTGGCGGCCAACGGCCGGGCCCGCGTCGGTGTAGGGCCGACGCGGGACGTGGTGCTCATCGAGTGCGCCGTGCAGACCGTGCCGGCCGGCGACCTGACGGACGGCACGAAGGACGCGTTCGCCGAGAAGACGGGGTTCCGGCCGGGGAAGGGCTACGTGTACTTCCGGATGACGCCGCTGTGGATCCAGGCCTGGCGGGAGGCCAACGAGCTGGCCGGCCGGGACCTGCCGGAGCTCACGCCACCGAGGTGAGGGCCAGCATCTCCCACGGGCCCGCGCTCGCGCCGTTGGCGCGCAACATGTTGGCGGAGCCGCCGGTCATGTCGACGCGGACGCTGACCCAGCCCTTCGTGGACTGGTTGCGCAGGTAGTAGACGCCGGCGTCGGACCAGACCTCGAAGACCTCCCAGACGCCCGGCCACTCGCCCCGCCCGCGCATCATGCCGCGGAGGTTGCCGCTGTACCCGTATTCGGCGGTCACGAGGTAGCCGGAGCTGGCCTGGATGTAGATGGTGTCGGTCCGGCCGTTGTAGGCGCAGAGGCGGAAGTGCTCCCACGTGCCCAGCGCGCCGGCCGAGGAGCGGGCCCGCAGCATGTTGTGGCTGCTGCCGGTGTACCCCTGCTCCTCCGAGACGTAGCGCGCCGCGCGGTAGCTGTAGATGTAGAACCGCTGGCAGATCGAGGCGCCCGGGATGCCGACCGGTCCGAGGGCGTTCGCCTGCGCCTCACCGCCGCCGAGGTCCAGCGACGTGCGCGTCAACCCCTTCGTGGCGGGATCGTCCTCGGCGGCCGCGGGCGAGGCGCCAGGGCTGGGCGCGGCGTACGCGGACGCCGGGACCAGCAACGCGAGCAGGATGACGACAGCGGACAGCAACCCCCGGGCACGGCGCACAGCGACTCCAAGCGTGATGTAGTACGACCCCGCCGGACATGCTGGACGAATGCATCGATGAGTGTCAAGGCCCGTCGAAAAGCTTCAGGGTTGCGGCGTGCAAAGTGGCGCTCCGTGCGAAAACCGACGGCCCGGGACCGGGTTCCGGCCGGCCGTGCAGGCCGCTGTACCGCCCGCCGGCCTCCCGCACGATCAGCGACGTCGCCGCGAAGTCCCAGATCTGCCCGCGGGTCTGCACGCACAGGTCGAGCCGCCCGTCGGCGACGAGCAGCGCCGCGTGCACCGGCCACGGCTCCTTGCGCGCCACGGCGGTCAGCGGCTCCAGCATCGCCCGCTCGGGCCGTAGGACGTAGTCGTCGGGGATGACGCCGAGCGTCGCGCCCTCGGGCGTCTCGGCGCCCTCGGCGGCCACCCGCAGCCGCCGGGCGTCGTCGCCGCCGATGCCGCCCTGGAACGAGCCGCCGCCTCGCGAGGCCCACCAGATGGTGCCCTGCGCCGGTACAGCGGCGACACCCGCGACGATCTCGCCGTCCTCCTCCAGAGCGACGAGCACGAGCCAGCGGTCGTCGCCGGCGACGAACATCGCGGTGCCGTCGATCGGGTCGATGATCCAGCGGCGGCCGCCGGTGCCGGTGAGCCCGCCTTCCTCGCCGAGGATCGCGTCGCCGGGGCGCTCCTCGGCCAGCACGGCCCGGATCGCGGCCTCGACGGCGCGGTCGGCCTCCGTGACGACGCTGCCGTCGGCCTTGATCTCCTTCGGCAGCCCGGCGAGGGCGGCGAAGTAGCGCATGCCGACCTCGGCCCCGGCGAGCGCGGCCCGCCGGGCGAGGAGGAGGTCGCTCACAGGCGCGCCAGGTCGATGAAGTACGTCGGGTACGTCTTCGACACGCAGCGCGGGTCGCGGATCTCGATGCCGGGCACGCGCAGGCCGAGCAGCGCCAGGCTCATCGCCATCCGGTGGTCGTCGTACGTGTGGAAGGCCGTCGGCGCGGGCGTCCCCGGGTTGACCGTGAAGCCGTCCTCGTCCTCGACCGCGTCGATGCCGGCGCGGCGCAGCTCGGTGACGATCGCGGCGATCCGGTCGGTCTCCTTCTTGCGGATGAAGCCGATGCCGCGCACGCGCGTGGGGGAGTCGGCGAACACCGCGACCGCCGCCAGGGTCTGCGCGGTGTCGGAGATGTCGGCCATGTCGACGTCGATGCCGTGCAGCGTGCCGGTGCCCGTGACGGTGACCCGGTCGGCGGTCCGCTCGACCCGCGCGCCCATCTGCTCCAGCAGGTCCGCGAAGCGCACGTCGCCCTGCAGGCTGCTGGTGCCGAGCCCCTCGACGGTGACCCGGCCGCCGGTGATCGCGGCGGCGGCGAGCACGTACGACGCGGCGCTCGCGTCGGGCTCGATCGCGTAGTCCGTCGCCCGGTACGCGCCCGGGCGCACGTGCAGGCCGTCGACGGTGACCCCGAACGCGGCCATGACGGCGGTGGTCGCCTCGACGTAGGGCACGGAGACCAGCGGCGAGGTGAGCTCCACCGACAGGCCGTCGGACATCAGCGGCCCGGCCATCAGCAGCCCGGACAGGAACTGGCTCGACAGGTGGCCCGGCACCGCGACCTTCCCGCCGGCGACCGGCCCGGTCACCGCGATCGGCAGGAGCCCGGGCCCGGCCTCGGACAGGTCCTCCACCGTCGCGCCGAGCTCGCGCAGCGCGTCGGTCAGCGGCCCGAACGGCCGCGCCCGCAGCTGCGGCGCGCCGTCCACGACGCTGCGCGCCGGGCGCAGCGCCGCCGCCGGCACCACGAACCTGCCGGTGGTGCCCGACTGGCGGGCGTCGATGCTCGCCGGCGTGGTCTGCGTGCGCGGGTCGACGCCGTCGACGACGACGGTGTGCGCGGCCTCGTCGATGGTCAGCGTCGCCCCGAGCGCCCGCACGGCGCCGAGCATCGCGTGCGTGTCGTCGGCGAACAGCACCCCCGTCAGCGTGCTGCGCCCCGGCGCGAGCGCCGCGCAGATCAGCGCCCGGTTGGTGATGCTCTTGGAGCCCGGCGGCCGCAGCGACACGTCGGGCGGCGCGGTCAGCGGCGTGATGGCAAGGACGTCCGGCAGGTCATCGGCATGGAGGCTCACCCCTCAATTGTCCCGCAGCCCGCCGCCGCCCCGCGGGGCAACCCCACCCCGCTAGCGTTTGCGCATCTCGTACGAGCCGTCGCCGGCCGGGTCCAGCGGCACCGCGTCGCCGAGCATTCCGGCGGCGTCGGCGGAGACGCGCAGCCGCCCGGGCCCGGCGAGGTCGGCGAGGCGGGTCGCGCCGGCCACCACGGGCCCGGTCAGTCGCTCTTCGCCCTGCGGTGTTCCGCCGACGTGCAGGCCGAACCGGACCATCGTCAAGGCGCGCGGCCGCAGGTAGCCGGCGACGTCCCGTACAGCTGCCGCGGCGTCGTCGTAGAGCACGAGGGCGTGCCCGTCGGCGGCGAGTGCGGGACGCCCGCCCGTCAGGGACTTCACGACGTCGCCCGGGGCGGCCGAGCCGCCGATCGCGAGGACCGCTGCGTTCAGGTTCACGGCACCGAGTATCGGGGCCCCGCAGCCCCGCGTCCACCGTGGACTGTTCGCCTCCTAACGATGGTGGGAGGATCGCCCGACCGACTCGAATCTCGCTCCACCGAACGGCTCACCCTCGGGTGATCGTGACCACAGGCATCCGTGCTCATCGGTGCCTGCCGCAGGCCGTCCGCCGCCGCCGTCCCATTCACGGAATCGTTGACGCACAAGGATTTCCGGCGACCCGATGGGTGGTTCGCGACGACTTCCGGACCTTCTGCGGGCATCCGCTCCCGGAGTCGGGCGGTTGCGTCTACTGTGGAATCCCAACCAGCTATTTGCCGGTTTCGGTGGCGCGTGTTTCATTTGCGGTGCACAGTGATGTCATGAGCAGCAGCGGTGCTGAGCGGTACTACTGGTGCCTTTCCCACCATCGGGTCGAGTCCGAGGCAGACATGTGCGCCGGAAGGGATCGACTCGGCCCCTATGATTCGGCGTCAGAAGCGCAGCGGGCGCTGGAAACAGTCCAGCAACGCAACGAGGCGTGGGACGCCGAAGACGAACGGTGGGAAGGCAAGCGCTAGCAACACGTCGGAGCCGAAGGCGACCGCGAACCGCCCCGGCACACGACTCCGGTCCGACCCGTCTCCATCCGCACAACCCAACCGCGAACATCCCGCAGGATGCGGGAGAACTCCTCCAGGAGGACCACGATGGCCGCAGCTAAGAAGGCCACCACGAGATCGGCCGCAACGAGCGCGGCCACGACGACTCCCGCAGCGGACGCTGCACTGACCGCGACCCCCGCCAGGGCCGCGAAGACCGTCGCCGCCGCCGCTCCCCGCCGGCGCGCGACCAGCTCGGCGGTGGCCCAGCCCACCGCCACCACCCAGGCAGCCACGTCCGAGGCTTCCACGACGGCGGCTCCCGCCGCCGCGTCCCCGTCTTCGTCGTCGCCGAGGTCCACGAGGGCGGCGCGCCCCGCCGCCGAGCGGGCCACCGCGACGAAGACGACCCCGGCCGCTTCCAAGGCTACCGCCACCGGCACCGCCACCACGGCCACTGCCGCGAAGTCCCCGTCCACCAAGTCGGCGAAGTCGGCCACCCCGGCGGCCAAGTCGACGGGCGCCTCCGCGGCGAAGACCCCGGCGGCGAGGTCGGCGGCGGCGAAGTCGGCCACCCCGGCGGCCAAGGCAACGGGCGCCACCGCGGCGAAGGCTCCGGCGGCGAAGTCGGCGGGCGCTTCCGCGGCGAAGACCCCCGCTGCGAAGGCCGCGGGCACCACGACCGCGAAGACCCCGGCGGCCAAGACGACGGGCGCCACCGCGGCGAAGGCTCCGGCGGCCAAGCCCACGACCGGCCGGGCCACGACGAGGTCGGCGACCCCCGCCGCGAAGGCGACCGCGGCCAAGTCCGCGACCCCCGCCGCGAAGTCCACGGCCGCCAAGGCCACGACGGCGAAGGCCACCCCGGCCGCGAAGGCCACCACCGCGAAGGCCACCCCCGCCGCCAAGTCGACGGCGGCGAAGGCGGCCACGGCGAAGGCGACCCCGGCAGCGAAGTCGACGGCGGCCAAGGCGACGACGGCGAAGGCGACCCCGGCAGCGAAGTCGACGGCGGCCAAGGCCACCACGGCCAAGGCGACCCCGGCCGCGAAGTCCACGGCGGCGAAGGCGACGACGGCCAAGGCGACTCCGGCGGCGAAGGCCACCACTGCCAAGACGGCAGCGGCGAAGGCGACGACGGCGAAGGCGACCCCGGCCAAGTCCACGGCAGCGAAGTCCACGGCGAAGGCGGCTCCGGCGAAGACCGCCGCTGCGGCCAAGTCGGCCCCCGCCCCCGCCAAGGCAGCCGTGAAGTCCGCGGCGACGAAGGCGGCCCCCGCGAAGACCGCGAAGGCGACGACCGCGAAGGCGGCTCCGGCCAAGGCGGCGGCCAAGGCGACCGCTGCCAAGTCCACGGCGGCCAAGGCCACCGCGGCGAAGAGCACGGCGAAGGCGGCTCCGGCGAAGGCGGGCGCGGCCAAGGCGACGCCCGCGGCCACGAAGGCCACGGCGAGCAAGGCCACCACCGCGAAGGCGACCGCTGCCAAGACGACCGCCGCGAAGTCGACGGCCGCCAAGGCCACGGCGAAGGCGGCCCCCGCGAAGGCCGCGAAGGCCACGACCGCCAAGGCGACGACCGCGAAGGCGGCTCCGGCCAAGGCGGCGGCCAAGGCGACCGCTGCGAAGACCACGGCGGCGAAGGCGGCCCCCGCGAAGACCGCCAAGGCCACCACCGCCAAGGCCACCACCGCGAAGGCGACGACCGCCAAGGCGGCTCCGGCGAAGGCTCCGGCCAAGTCGGCGGCCAAGGCGACCGCTGCCAAGGCCACCGCGGCGAAGTCCACGGCGAAGGCGGCTCCGGCGAAGGCGGGTGCGGCCAAGGCGACGCCGGCGGCCACGAAGGCCACGGCGAGCAAGGCCACCGCCGCGAAGGCGACCGCTGCCAAGACGACCGCCGCGAAGTCGACGGCGGCCAAGGCGGCGCCGAGCAAGGCCACGGCCAAGGCGGCCCCGGCCAGGACGGCAAAGGCCACGGCTGCCAAGTCCACGGCGGCGAAGGCAGCCCCGGCGAAGACGGCGAAGGCCACGACGGCGAAGGCGGCCCCGGCGAAGGCCGCCACGGCCAAGGCGGCGCCCGCGGCAGCCACGAAGGCGACCGCGAGCAAGGCCACCACCGCCAAGTCGACGGCTGCGAAGGCGACCGCTGCCAAGGCGGCCCCGAGCAAGACCACGGCGAAGGCGGCTCCGGCCAAGACGGCGGCGGCCCCGGCGAAGGCTGCTGCCAAGGCGACCACTGCCAAGTCGACGGCTGCCAAGGCGACCACCGCCAAGGCGACCCCGGCCACGAAGACCGCCCCGGCAAAGGCCGCCAAGTCGACCGCCGCGAAGTCGACGGCTGCGAAGTCGACGGCCGCCAAGGCGACCGGCACCAAGGCGACCCCGGCGAAGGCGGCCGCGGCCACGGGCACGGCGGCCGCCGCGGAGACGGCGACGCCCGCCACCGCCACGGCCCCCGCGGCCAAGGCCACCGCGAAGTCGACCGCTGCCAAGGCGGCGCCGAGCAAGGCCACGGCGAAGGCGGCCCCGGCCAAGACGGCGAAGGCGGCCAAGGCAGCCCCGGCGAAGACCGCCAAGGCCGCCCCGGCCAGGGCGGCGAAGTCGGCCGCGGCCAAGGCCACCCCGGCCCCGGCCGAGCCCGCGCCGGCGGCGACCGAGACCGCGCCGGCGGCGACCGAGACCGCGCCGGCAGCGACCGAGGCGACCCCGGCGGCGACCGAGGCAGCAGCCCCGGCCGAGGCGACGGCGACCGAGGCGACCCCGGCGGCGACCGAGTCGGCGGCGGCGCCGGCCGCGGCCAAGACGGCCCCCGCGAAGGCGGCCAGGGCCACCAAGGCCACCAAGGCCACGCCGAGCAAGACCACGGCCAGCAAGGCCACGCCGAGCAAGGCCGCCAAGGCCGCGCCCAGCAAGGCGGCCAAGTCCACGGCGGCGAAGAAGGCGGCCCCGGAGGCTTCCGACACGCCGGCTCCGGCCGCCAGCGCGCCGGCCCCCGCGGAGGCGGCGACCCCGCCGGCCGTCGTGTCCGAGGGTGGGCTCGACGCGGGCAGCGTCGGTGACGTCGAGGGTGCCCCCGTGGCGCCCGCCGGTGGTGCCGCCACCGAGGCGATCCCCGGCCGCGAGAACGGCAACAACGTCGAAGAGGCAGCGAGCATGACGCCCGAGGACTGGGCGAGCCTCGCCCGGCCGTAACGGCGGACAGCGACAAACCATAGGCAGCGCCACGGTCCGGAACGAGGGACCGTGGCGCTGCCGTGTGACGGGGTGCCGGTGGTAAGACTGTGCGGTGGCCCTACGACGTATCCGAGCCGCCCGCATCGACTTCTCCGGGCTGCGCCGAGAGCTCGACCTGCCCACCGGCTTCCCCGACGCCGCCGACCGGGAGGCGGAAGCCGCCGCCAAGGACCCGCACGACGACCGCGAGGACCGCACGGCGCTCGAGTTCGTGACGATCGACCCGCCGACGTCCAAGGACCTCGACCAGGCGCTGCTGCTGGAGGAGCGCCCCGACAAGAGCTACCGGGTGTATTACGCCATCGCCGACGTCGCCGCGTTCACCGCCAACGCGCCCGCGATCGAGCAGGAGAGCTGGCGGCGGGGGCAGACGGTGTACCTGCCGGACGGCAAGGTCCCGCTGCACCCTGCGGTGCTCAGCGAGGGCGCCGCCAGCCTGCTGCCGGACCAGGACCGGCCCGCCGTGCTGTGGACGATCGACATCGACCAGAGCGGCACCACCACGGCGGTCGACGTGCGCCGGGCGACGGTCCGCAGCCGGGCGAAGCTCAGCTACGAGCAGGTCCAGCGCGACGTCGACGCCGGCCAGGCCCACGCGTCGATCAGGCTCCTGCCGGAGATCGGCCGGCTGCTCACCGGCAAGGGGCTGGAGCGGGGCGCGATCAACCTGCCGATGCCCGAGCAGGAGATCGAGCCCGACGGCGACGGCTGGCGGCTCGCCATCCGCGGGCCGGTGCCGGTCGAGGAGTACAACGCGCAGATCTCGCTGCTGACGGGCATGGCCGCCGCGCAGATCATGCTCGAGCACGGCATCGGGCTGCTGCGCACCATGCCGCCGCCGGAGGAGGAGGCGGTGCGCAGGCTGCGGCTGGCGGCGAAGGCGCTGCGGCTCGACTGGCCCGAGGGGCAGGGCCCGGGCGAGGTCATCGCGGCGCTCGACCCGATGGACCCGCGGGCGGCGGCGCTCATCGACCAGGCCGCCGAGATGATGCGCGGCGCCGGCTACACCCCGTTCGACGGCGCGCGGCCGGAGCAGCCGCTGCACGGTGCCGTCGCCGCCCCGTACGCCCACGTCACCGCGCCGCTGCGGCGCCTCGCCGACCGGTACGTCACCGAGGTCTGCCTGGCCCTGCACAACGGCACCGAGGTGCCGGGGTGGGCGCGGGAGGCGCTGCCGCGGCTGCCGGAGGTCATGAGCCGCACCGACCGGGTCGCCAACGCCGCCGAGCGGGGCGCGATCGACCTGGTCGAGGCCGTCCTGCTGGAGCACCGCATCGGTGAGGAGTTCGACGCGGCGGTGCTGGACGTCGAGAAGCACCGGGCGGACATCGCCCTCGACGAGCCGGCGGTCCGGGCCCGCTGCGAGGGCGACGGGCTGCCGCTGGGGGAGCGGATCCGGGTAATCCTCACAGCTGCGGACCCCGCCAGCCGCAAGGTGCTCTTCAGCACGGTAAGACTTGAGTCATGACCTACGACCAGATCGAACTGCCCGACGTCTCGGCGTTGCGGGTCGGCATCATCGGTGGCACCGGCCCGCAGGGGCGCGGTCTCGCGTACCGGTTCGCCAGGGCGGGCCTGCGGGTCGTCCTCGGGTCGCGTTCCACGGAGCGCGGGGCGCAGGCCGCCGAGGACCTCAACGCGCTGCCGGGCGTCCAGCAGCCGGCTGAGGGCGGCGACAACGCCTTCGCCTGCCAGGCCGACGTCGTGGTCATCGCGGTGCCGTGGGAGGGCCACGCGGCGACGGTCGCGGAGCTGGCGCCGCACCTGACCGGCGGCAAGATCGTGGTCGACTGCGTCAACCCGCTCGGGTTCGACAAGCAGGGGCCGTTCTCGCTGCCGGTGGCCGAGGGCAGCGCCGCCGAGCAGGCCGCGACGCTGCTGCCGGAGGCGCGGGTGTGCGCCGCGTTCCACCACGTCAGCGCCGCGCTGCTGACCGACCCGGAGATCGAGAAGATCGACCTGGACGTGCTCGTCCTCGGCGACGACCGCGACGCGGCGCTGCAGGTGCAGGCCATCGCCGGGAAGGTCGACGGCATGCGGGGCGTGTTCGCGGGCCGGCTGCGCAACGCGGGGCAGGTCGAGGCGCTCACGGCCAACCTGATCGCGATCAACAAGCGGTACAAGGTCCACGCCGGCGTGCGGGTGACGGACCTGTGAGCACCTTCGACCCGTGGTCGCCGGCGTTCGTGGCGCACCCCTACGACGGGTACCGGCGGCTGCGGGAACAGGACCCGGTCAGCTGGTTCGAGCCGAGCGGCCAGTTCCTCGTGTCGCGGCACGAGGACGTCAACGCACTGCTGCGGGACCGGCGGCTCGGCCGCACCTACCTGCACGTGGCCACGCACGAGGAGATGGGGCGCACGCCCCCGCCGCCGCAGGACGAGCCGTTCTGGACGCTCAACAACAACGGCATGCTCGACCGCGAGCCGCCCGACCACACCCGGCTGCGGCGGCTCGTGTCGCAGGCGTTCACGCCGCGGCGGGTCGAGGCGCTGCGGCCCGTGGTGCAGCGGCTCGCCGACGGCCTCGTCGACGCGTTCGTCGCCAAGGGCGGCGGCGACCTGATCGCGGAGGTCGCCGAGCCGCTCCCGGTGACCGTCATCGCCGAGCTGCTCGGCATCCCCGAGCCGGACCGGCACCTGCTGCGCCCCTGGTCGGCGGCGATCTGCGGGATGTACGAGCTGAATCCGCCACGGGAGACGGCGGCCGCGGCGGTCCGCGCCGCGGAGGAGTTCTCCGACTACCTGCGCGGCCTGGCCCGGCACCGCGCCGGCGACCCGCAGGACGACCTGATCAGCGCCCTCACCGCGGTCGAAGGCCTCAGCGAGGACGAGCTCATCGGCACCTGCGTGCTGCTGCTCAACGCCGGGCACGAGGCGACCGTCAACGTGACGGGCAACGGCTGGTGGGCCCTGTTCCGCAACCCGGATCAGCTGCGGAAACTCCGGACGGATCCGGCGCTGATACCGACGGCGATCGAAGAGCTGATGCGCTACGACACGCCGCTGCAGATGTTCGAGCGGTGGGTGCTGGAGGACATCGAGGTGCGCGGGCACACCATCCGCAAGGGCCAGGAGGTGGCGCTGCTGTTCGGCTCGGCGAACCACGACCCGGCCGTGTTCACCGACCCGGAGCGCCTGGACATCGAGCGCCGCGACAACCCGCACATCTCCTTCGGCGCCGGAATCCACTACTGCCTCGGCGCGCCGCTCGCGCGGATCGAGCTCGCCGCGTCGTTCGGCGCGCTGCTGGCGAAGGCCCCCGGCCTGCGGCTGGACCGGGAGCCGCAGTGGAAGCCCGGATTCGTGATCAGAGGCCTGGAGAAGCTCGAGGTCTCCCTGTAGGGCAGCCCGACCAGCCGGCGCAGATGTCGTAGGGCCTGCGCCGGCCGGGCTCGCGTCCCGAGCGCTGAGCGGTTTCGCCGTTTCCGCCGGTGTACGACCGGCGCCCCCGACGGCCGGCTAGAAGGTGTGCTCCTGAGCCGGGAACACCCCGGAGCGCACCTCGTCGGCGAACGCCCGGGTCGCGTCGCCGAGCACGCCGGCCAGGTCCGCGTACTGCTTGACGAACCGCGGCATCCGCCCGGTCCGCATCCCGGCCATGTCCTGCCAGACGAGGACCTGCGCGTCGGTGTCGCCGCCGGCGCCGATCCCGACCGTGGGGATCCGCAGCTCGTGGGTGATCCGCTTGGCGACCTCGCCCGGCACCATCTCCAGGACCACCGCGAACGCGCCGGCCTCCGCGACCGCGTGCGCGTCCGCGACCACCTCGTCGGCGGCGTCCCCGCGGCCCTGCACCCGGTAGCCGCCGATGGTGTGCTCGCTCTGCGGCGTGAACCCGACGTGCGCCATCACCGGGATCCCGGCCCCGGTCAGCGCGGTGATCTGCGGCGCGACCCGCACGCCGCCCTCCAGCTTGACGGCGTGACAGCCGCCCTCCTTCATGAACCGCACCGCGGTCCGCAGCGCCTGCGCCGGCCCTTCCTCGTAGGAGCCGAACGGCAGGTCCCCGACGACCAGCGCCCGCCGCGTGGACCGGACCACGGCTCTGACCAGGGGCAGCAGCTCTTCCTCGGTGACCGACACCGTCGAGGCGTAGCCGTACACGTTGTTCGCGGCCGAGTCACCGACCAGCAGGACCGGGATGCCGGCCTCGTCGAAGATGCCCGCCGTGTACTGGTCGTACGACGTCAGCATCGGCCACCGCTCCCCGCGCTCCTTGGCGGCGAGCAGGTCCCTGGTGCGCACCCGGCGGTTGACGGCACCGCCGTACAGCGACTGAACCTCGGACATCACTGTCCTCCTTCGGGTTCCTCGAGGCCCCGTCGTGGGGTCCCCGGGCCTTACACCCCCGATGGTCGCACCGCACCCCACCTTCCGGCAGTACGGATGCTGAATCTCACTGTGCACCCGCCGCACCGCGGGCGCGACGGATCCCCGGCGCGAATTCCCACCCGCACCGTTGACCTGTCCTGTCCCGCGGGAGCGTCAGGAAGGGGTCTCGCGGAAGCGGTTGGTGATGGGGAGGCGGCGGTCGCGGCCGAACGCCTTGATGGAGATCTTCGTGCCGGGGGCGCTCTGGCGGCGCTTGTACTCGGCGAGGTCGACCATGCGCAGGGTGCGGTCGACCACGGCGGGGTCGTGGCCGGCGGCGATCAGGTCGTCGCGGCCGAGGTCGCCGTCGACGTACCCGGCGAGGATGGCGTCGAGGACCTCGTAGTCGGGGAGGGAGTCGCTGTCGAGCTGGCCGGGGCGTAGCTCGGCGCTCGGCGGCTTCGTGATGGAGCGCTCGGGGATCGGCGGCACGTCGCCGCGCCGCTCGGCCTCCTCGTTGCGCCAGCGGGCGAGCTTCCACACCAGCGTCTTCGGCACGTCCTTCAGCGGGTTGAACGCGCCGACGGAGTCGCCGTACAAGGTGGAATAGCCGACCGCGAGCTCACTCTTGTTGCCGGTGGTGAGGACGAGGGGGCCCTCCTGGTTGGAGATGGCCATCATGATGACGCCGCGGACGCGGGCCTGCAGGTTCTCCACGGCGAGGCCGGACAGCGCCATGTTGGCCAGGAAGCCGTCGACCATCGGCTGGATCGGCTCGACGCGGTAGTCCAGGCCGGTGCGGCGGGCCATGTCCTCGGCGTCGTCCTTGGAGTGCTGCGAGGAGTGGCCGCTCGGCAGCGACACCGCGGTGACGTTGGCCGGGCCGAGGGCGTCGCAGGCGATGGCGGTGACGACGGCGGAGTCGATGCCGCCGGACAGGGCGACCGCGACCCCGCGGAAGCCGTTCTTGCGCACGTAGTCCCGCAGGCCGACGACGAGCGCCTGCCAGACCTCGGCCTCGTCGGTGACGCGGGCGGCGATCTCCGGGGCGGGCGCCGGCTGGTCGGCGGCCACCACGCTGTCGGAGATGAGGACGTTGACGACCCGCATCTCGGCGTCCTCGACGACGGGCGGGACCGGCTCCGCGGCCGGCAGGTCCAGGTCGAGCACCATGAGCTGCTCGGCGAACTGCTGCGCCCGGGCGATCAGCGACCCGTCGGGGCGCACGACCATCGAGTCGCCGTCGAAGACCAGCTCGTCCTGCGCGCCGACGGTGTTGACGTAGGCGATGGTCGCCCGCGCCTCCGCGGCCCGGCGGGCGACGAGCGCGAGGCGGGTGTCGTCCTTGTTCAGCTCGTACGGCGAGCCGTTGATGTTGACGACCAGGCCGACCTTCGCGGCGGCGGCGACCGCGAACGGGCCGCCCTCCTGCCACAGGTCCTCACAGATGGTGAGGGCGATGTCGACGCCGCCGACCCGGATGACGGTGAGGGTGTCGCCCGGCTCGAAGTAGCGGTCCTCGTCGAAGACGCCGTAGTTGGGCAGGTGGTGCTTGAAGTACGTGGCGACCTGCGTGCCGCGGTGCAGCACCGCGAGCGCGTTGCGCGGGCCGACCTCGTCGGCGTCGAGGTAGCCGACGATGACGACGGTCTCGCCGAGGCCGTCGCCGGCGAGCTGGGCGGCGAGGTCGTCGACGGCCCGCTTGGAGGCGGCGACGAAGGACCGGCGGAACACGAGGTCCTCGACCGGATACCCGGTCAGCATCATCTCCGGGAACGCGACGACGTGCGCGCCCGCACCGGCCGCCTTGCTGGTCCAGCCGTGCACCAGGGACGAGTTGCCGGGCAGGTCCCCGACGGTCGGGTCGATCTGGGCGAGCGCGAGGCGCAACCGTGGCATGCCTCAAGTGTGGACCAACGCCGCACGGGGTGCTCCTGTGACGTTCACTCCAGTGCTGGGTGGGATGGGCTGGTCCGGTAACTTGTGCGTAACACGTCCGGGCGAGACTTGCCCGAATCAGCCGAATACCGCAGCTCGTGGGGGAACCACCGTGGACCGTCAGCAGGAGTTCGTGCTCCGGACGCTCGAAGAGCGCGACATCCGCTTCGTGCGCCTTTGGTTCACCGACGTGCTCGGCACGCTGAAGAGCGTGTCGGTCGCGCCGGCCGAGCTGGAGTCGGCGTTCGAGGAGGGCATCGGCTTCGACGGCTCGGCGATCGAGGGCTTCGCCCGCGTGTACGAGTCGGACATGGTCGCGAAGCCGGACCCGACGACGTTCCAGGTGTTCCCGTTCGAGGGTGGCATGTCGGGGGAGAGCGCCCGCATGTTCTGCGACATCACCCTGCCCGACGGCTCGCCGTCGTGGGCCGACCCGCGCCACGTGCTGCGCCGGGCCCTATCGCGGGCGGCGGAGAAGGGCTTCACCTTCTACACCCACCCCGAGATCGAGTTCTTCCTGCTGGAGTCGCTGGGTGAGCACGGCTCGGTGCCGACCCCGGTCGACACCGGCGGCTACTTCGACCACACCACCCACGCCGTCGCCCGCGACTTCCGCCGCCAGGCGGTCCTCGCCCTGGAGCGGATCGGCATCTCGGTCGAGTTCAGCCACCACGAGGTCGCGCCCGGCCAGCAGGAGATCGACCTGCGATATGCGGACGCGCTGACCACCGCCGACAACATCATGACCTTCCGGCACGTCATCAAGGAGGTCGCGCTCTCCCACGGGGTGCACGCCACCTTCATGCCGAAGCCGTTCACCGACCAGCCCGGCAGCGGCATGCACACGCACCTGTCCCTGTTCGAGGGCGAGCGCAACGCGTTCCACGACGCGAGCGACCCGATGAAGCTGTCGAAGGTCGGCCAGGCGTTCATCGCCGGCCTGCTGGTGCACGCGCGGGAGTACACCGCGATCACCAACCAGTGGGTCAACTCCTACAAGCGGCTCTTCCCGCAGTCGGTGCCGAACCGGATCACCGAGTCGCCCGCCTACGTCTGCTGGGGCCACACGAACCGGTCCGCCCTGGTCCGCGTCCCCGCCTACGGCAAGCCCAACTCGGCCCGCGTCGAGGTCCGCTCGCTGGACTCCGCCACGAACCCCTACCTCGCCTACGCCGTCATGCTCGGCGCCGGCATGCGCGGCATCGAGCAGGGCTACGAGCTGCCCCCGGGCGCCGAGGACGACGTGTGGGCCCTCACCGACGGCGAGCGCCGCGCCGCCGGCTACGAGTCGCTGCCGGAGAACCTGTCCCAGGCCGTCGACGCCATGGCCGGCTCGGAGCTGGTCGCCGAGGTCCTCGGCGAGCACGTCTTCGACTTCTTCCTGAAGAACAAGCGCACCGAGTGGGAAGAGTACCGCCGCGTCGTCACCCCGTTCGAGCGCGAGCGCTACCTCGGCATCATGTAGCTCCACGGCTGATCGACGGCGCGCCCGGGGCTTCCCGGGCGCGCCGTCCTCGCTTCGGCGGTCAGGTGGCGAAGACGCGTTCGACGGCCTGGCGGCCCCGGCGGGCCACGCGCAGGTACTCGTCCAGGAACTCCTGGGGCTCCACGCCGCCCAGGATCCTCGCCACCGCCGCCAGGTCCGGGCCCTGGCGGGGCAGCTGGTCGGTGGCGCGGCCACGGACCAGGGTCAGCAGGTTGCGGACGTGGGAGGCCTGCTCCCAGGCGGCGCGCAGCGCGGCCGCGTCCGCCGGGTCGACGAGGCCGGCGTCGGTGGCGGCGGCGAGGGCGTCCAGGGTGCGGGTGGTGCGCAGGGCGGGGACGGTCCGGCCGTGCAGGAGCTGCAGCAGCTGGACGGTCCACTCCACGTCGGCGAGGCCGCCGCGGCCGAGCTTCGTGTGGGTGGTGGGGTCGGCGCCGCGGGGCAGGCGTTCGGAGTCGACGCGGGCCTTCAGGCGGCGGATCTCGTGGATCTGGTCGCGGGTGAGGCCGCCGTCGGGGAAGCGCATCGTGTCGGCGAGCTCCAGGAAGCGCTCGCCGACGCCCGCGGAGCCGGCCACGTGGCGGGCGCGGAGCAGGGCCTGCGCCTCCCAGACCTTCGACCAGCGGGCGTAGTACTGCTGATACGCGAAGAGGCTGCGCACCAGCGGGCCCTGGCGGCCTTCGGGGCGCAGGTCCGCGTCGACGCCGAGCGGCGGGTCGGGGGCGGGGCGGGCGAGGAGGCGGCGCAGGTCCTCGGCGACGGTGAGGGCGAGCCCGCTGGCCGCGTCGTCGGCCATGCCGGGTGGGGGTTCGTAGACGAAGAGGACGTCGGCGTCGGACGGGTAGCTGGTCTCCTCGCCGCCGAGCCGGCCCATGCCGATGATCGCGAACTCGAGGCCGCGGTCGGCGGCGGGCGCCGACGTGACGCCGAGGGTCGCGCGCAGCGTCGCGTCGATGACGGCGGACAGGGCCACGCCGACGGCGGAGACGTCGAGGAAGCCGAGCAGGTCGGCGCAGGCGATGCGGAAGAGCTCGCGGCGGCGGGAGGCGCGGACGGCGTTGATCGCGGTCTCGGGGTGGTCGTGGCGGGCCGCGGCGGCGGCGAACTGCGTCGCGAGCTGCGCGGCGGTGCGCGGGACCAGCTCGGCGTCGTCGGCGAGCAGTCGCAGCGCCTCCGGGTCATGGACGAGCAGCTCGGTGACGTAGCGGGACAGGGCGAGCAGCCGGGCCAGGCGCAGCGCGACCGGGCCCTCGTCGCGCAGGAGCCGCAGGTACCACGGGGTGTTGCCGAGCTTGTCGGAGACCTGCCGGTAGGCCAGCAGCCCGCGGTCGGGCTCGGGGGCGTCGGCGAACTCGCTGAGCAGGACCGGCAGGAGCTGCCGCTGGATCGCCGCGGTGCGGGAGACGCCGCCGGTGAGGGCCTCGATGTGGCGCAGCGCCCCGGCCGGGTCGGCGAAGCCGAGCAGTTCCAGGCGGGCCTTGGCCGCGGTCGCGGTGAGCCGCAGCTGCTCGCTGGGGACCCTGGCGACCGCCTCCAGGAGCGGGCGGTAGAGCAGTTTCGCGTGCAGCCGCCGTACCTCCTGCGCGTGCCGGACCCAGTCGGCCCGGAAGGACTCGACGGCGTCCCGCGCGGCGTTGGGACGGTAGCCGAGGGCGTGCGCGAGCCAGCGCAGCGCGGCCGGGTCGTCGGGCACCGTGTGGGTGCGCCGGAGGCGCTGCAGCTGGAGGCGGTGCTCGACGGTGCGCAGGAACCGGTACGCGCGCAGCAACGCCTCACCGTCGGCGAGGCCGACGTAGCCGCCCTCGATGAGGGCCCGCAGCCCGGCGATCGTGGTCGGGGTCCGCAGCGACTCGTCGGCGCGGCCGTGGACGAGCTGCAGCAGCTGCACCGCGAACTCGATGTCGCGCAGCCCGCCGGGGCCGCGCTTGATCTCGCGGTCGAGCTCGCTGCGCGGGATCTGCTCGATGATGCGCCGGCGCATCGCGCGGACCTCGTCGACGGCCTCGGGGCGCTCGGCGGCGGACCAGATCAGCGGCTGCAGCTCCGCCAGCCAGCGGGCGCCGAGCTCGAGGTCGCCGGCGGCGGGCCGGGCCTTCAGCAGCGCCTGGAACTCCCACGTCTTCGCCCACTTGCGGTAGTACGCGAGATGCGAGGCGACGGTCCGCACCAGCGCCCCGCGGCTGCCCTCCGGGCGCAGGGCCGCGTCGACGGGCCAGGCGACGAAGCCGCAGATCTCCATCATCCCCGACGCGAGGGTGCTGCCGGCCCGCATCGCGACCTCGACGTCGGCGCCGCCGACCGGCTCGCAGACGAACACGACGTCGACGTCGCTGACGTAGTTGAGCTCCCGCCCGCCGCACTTGCCCATCGCGACGACCGACACCGTGCAGACGTCGGCGAAGGAGGGGTGCTCGACCTGGACGATCGCCAGGGCGGCCGCCAGCGTGGCGTCGGCGAGCTCCGTGAGGCGGCGCATCGTGACGTCGACGTCCGCGGCACCCGTCAGGTCGGCCGCGACGATGCGCAGCAGCTCCCGCCGGTACGAGCTGCGCAACGACGGCACGGTCGACACGTCGCGGGTCGTGAAGCCGGCGGGGCGCTTGTTCTGCTCGCCGAGCAGCTCCTTCCACTCGTCGGGGTTGGCGACGAGCAGGTCGCCGAGGGTCGCGGACACGCCGAGCACCCCGATGAGCCGCTGCCGCAGCGACCGGTCGGTGAGGACGGCCTCGCGGACCTCGTCCCCGGCCGCCTCGACGAGCCGGTGCAGCTGGAACAGCGCCAGGTCGGGGTCGGCGGCGAAGTACAGCGTGTCGAGCAGCGTCGCGGCGTCGTCGTCGACGGGCCGGCGCGCCTCGGCGTCCCACAGCCGCAGCCCCTCCGGGCCGGCGAGCGCGGACGAGCGGGCGTCGTCGGTGAACCCGAACCGGGCGAGGTGGCCGGCGGGGGGCATCAGGCGGGCCCCAGCAGCGGCAGGGACCGCAGGCCGCCGTCGCCGCGGGGGGTGCGGCCCAGCGCGACGGCCGCGAACCGCTCCGCGAACGGCTGCCACACCTCGGCGACGTCCGGCAGCGCCTCCTCGACGCTCTCGAGCAGCTCGATCGGGTCGATGCCGAGCTCGCCCAGCGTGCCGACGCCGTCCATCGCCCAGGCGGCGAACATCTCCAGGTCACACTCGATGTGGAACTGCAGCCCCCACGCGGACGGGCCGATCCGGAACGCCTGCACCGGGTAGTGGGTGGACGCGGCGAGCAGCGTCGCGGTGACGGGCAGCTCGACGATCTCGTCGTGGTGCCAGTGCAGCACGTCCGGGGCGAACGGCACCGCGGCGAACACCGGGTCGTTGTCGGCGACGTCCCGGCGGGCCACCAGGCGCACCCCGATCTCGGGCCCGGCGGCGCTGCGCTCGACGGTCCCGCCGTGCGCCTGCGCGAGCAGCTGCGCGCCGAGGCAGACGGCGAGGGTCGGCACCTTGTGCCGGACCGCCTTGCGCAGCAGGCCTTCCAGCTGGGCGAACCACGGCGCGCCCCGCTCCCCGTCCGGCCCGGGGAACGCGTCCTGCTCGCCGCCGAGCACGACCAGCGCGGCATACCCCTCCAGGTCGGCGGGCAGCTCCTCACCGGCGTGCGGGCGGACGACGGTCAGCTCCAGGCCGCCGCCGGTCAGCCAGCCGCCGAGGCGCGCCAGGCCGTCGCTGGGGTCGTTCTCCACCACGAGCGCCACCCGTCCCCGCGGGGACCCTTCGATCGTCACGACCCGACAATAACGGCGTGCGAACGCTGCGACGCGGAGACGTGGTCGGACTGGTGTCACCGTCGGGCCCGACCAGGCCGGACCGGGTGGCCCGCGGCATCGAGCTGCTGTCGGGCTGGGGGCTCGAGGTCCGTGCGGGCCGGCACGTGTTCGACCGCAGCGGCTACCTGGCCGGGCACGACGCCGACCGGCTCAGCGACCTCAACGAGGCGTTCGAGGATCCCGAGATCCGCGCCGTCGTGTGTACGAGAGGCGGCTACGGCGCACAACGCATCGTCGACGGGCTGCGGCTGGCGTCGCCGAAGCATCTCGTCGGGTTCTCCGACATCACCGCGTTGCAGCTCGCGGTGTGGCGGCGGACCGGCTGGGCGAGCGTGCACGGGCCGGGCGGCGCGTGGTTCGACGACCGCCTGCCGGCCTCCTCGGCGGAGTCGCTGCGGGCCGCGCTGTTCACGTCGGGGCCGCTGCGGTCGTACCTGAGCGACGACGAGGAGACGAGTGCGGTGACGGTGCCCGGGCCGGTGGTCAGCGGGGTGCTGCTGGGCGGGAACCTCTCGATGCTGGCCAGCACGGCCGGCACCGTCGACATGCCGTCGTTCGCCGGGGCGATCATGGTGCTGGAGGACGTGGGCGAGGCGCCGTACCGGGTGGACCGGATGCTCACGCACCTGCGGCGGGCGGGCGCGTTCGAGGGCGTCGCGGGGGTGGCTGTGGGGCAGTTCACGGACTGCGTGGGCGCGGGGCCGACGGTCGTGGACGTGCTGCGCTCGTGCCTCGGCGGTCTGGGGGTGCCCGTGCTGGGCGGGTTGAGGATCGGGCACGGGGTCGGGCAGGAGACGGTGGTCCTGGGCGCCCGGGCCGAGCTGGACACGACCGTGGGCTGTCTCACGTCCCGCGCCGACCAGTCTTTTGACTGATGGCGTTGGGTTGATGCTGGGGCAGGATTGCGGCATGAGTGAGCTTCGCGAACGAATCATGTTGCAGGGTGGACTTGGCGCTCATGTCGTCGGGGAGCGAAGCGAGCCGGCGGCATGAGTGAGCTTCGCGAACGAATCATGTTGCAGGGTGGACTTGGCGCTCATGTCGTCGGGGAGCGAAGCGAGCCGGCGGCATGAGTTTCGTGACCACAGGGTTCGGGGGGCGGCGGCGTTCGCAGGAGCCTGATCTGCCGCCGGGGCAGTATCTCGCCCATGACTTCCCCGTGCTGTCCGCCGGGCCGACGCCCAAGCTGAGCACGGACCGGTGGGAGTTCGTGATCACCACCGAGACCGGGGCGCGGACGACGTGGACGTGGGCGGAGTTCACCGCGCTGCCGCACGAGGACGTCACCGTCGACATCCACTGCGTCACGAAGTGGTCGAAGCTGCAGACCGGCTGGCGTGGTGTCGCGATCGACACGCTCATGCAGGACGTCGAGTCGGCCGCCGACTTCGTGATGGCACACTCCTACGACGGCTACACCACCAACCTTCCCCTGGAAGACCTCCTCGACGGCCAGGCGTGGGTGGCCTACCGCTACGACGACGAGCCGCTCACCCCCGAGCACGGCGGCCCCGCGCGGCTGCTGGTCCCGCACCTGTACTTCTGGAAGTCCGCGAAGTGGGTGCACGGCCTGCGGCTGATGCTGGAGGACGAGCCGGGCTTCTGGGAGGCGGCCGGCTACCACGACTACGGAGACCCATGGCGCGAGCAGCGGTACCAGGGAGACTGAACGGTCCGGAGCGGAGCGGAGGAGCCGTGCAGCATGGGCACAGTCCGGAGGTCAGGCGGCCGCAGCGCAGCGGAGGGCGACTGAACTGGCGTAAGGCGACGCTTCTGGAGGCGCGGTGGGAGACGTCTTCGGCGCGGACCCTGGTCTTCGACGTGCCGGAATGGCCGGGGCACCTGCCGGGGCAGCATGTCGACCTGCGGTTGACGGCCGAGGACGGGTACACGGCGCAGCGCAGCTACTCGATCGCGTCGGCGACGGGTCCTGCCGCGGCGGGTGGCGGCGGGCTGGGGGCGGGTGGCGTGGAGATCACCGTCCAGCGGCTCGACGACGGTGAGGTCAGCCCGTTCCTCGCTGACGTCTACGACGTCGGCCAGCCCATCGAGCTGCGCGGGCCGATCGGCGGCTGGTTCGTGTGGCGGCACACCGACCCCGCCCCGGTCCAGCTGGTCGCGGGCGGCTCCGGCATCGTCCCGCTGATGGCGATGATCCGGTCCCGCGCGGCGCACGGCGTGCGGACCCCGTTCCGGCTGCTCTACTCGGTGCGCACCCCGCAGGACGTCATCTACGCCGACGAGCTGCGCGAGCGGGCCCGCGACGACCGCGGTCTCGACGTGCAGTTCATCTACACGAGGGTGCGCGGCTCCCGGATCGGCGTCGCCGACGTCAACACCCACGCCTGGCCGGCCGACTTCGCCCCCGCCGTCTTCGTCTGCGGCCCGACGGGCTTCGTGGAGACCGCCGCCGACGTCATGGTCGCCCTCGGCCACGACGCCAGAAGCATCCGGACCGAACGCTACGGCTGACGCCGCCGGGGGAGCGTCCCGCCAGTCCGCCAGCCGCCGGCTTGCCGCAGCCGCACGACGCCGGCCCGGCGTTCTCCGGTCTCGTGACGCTTCGGCGGCCGGGCGGTGCTGGTCGGCCGGAGTGCTCGGTACACGCGAAACGGCGGCCACGCCGGCTGGGAGCCTGGCGTGACCGCCGTTTCGTGCGTCGGGCCGGAGCCTGTCCCCGCGGAGCCGGTCAGCGGGGACAGCGCCGGATCAGCGCGCTGACGTCAACTCACACGTCGTAGTACATGGCGAACTCGTGCGGGGTCGGGCGCAGGCGGACCGGGTCGACCTCGTTGGCGCGCTTGTAGGAGATCCAGGTGTCGATCAGGTCCTGGGTGAACACGCCGCCCTCGAGGAGGAAGCCGTGGTCGCCCTCGAGGGTGTCGAGGACCTCGTCGAGCGAGGCGGGAACCTGCCGGACGTTGGCGACCTCCTCCGGCGGGAGGTCGTAGAGGTCCTTGTCGATCGGGGCCGGCGGCTCGATCTTGTTCTTGATGCCGTCCAGGCCGGCCATCAGCATGGACGCGAAGGCCAGGTAGACGTTGGCCGACGGGTCCGGGACGCGGAACTCGACGCGCTTGGCCTTGGCGTTGGTGCCGGTGACCGGGATACGGGTGCACGCGGAGCGGTTGCGCTGCGAGTAGACCAGGTTGACCGGGGCCTCGTAGCCGGGGACCAGGCGGCGGTAGGAGTTGACCGTCGGGTTGGTGAAGGCCAGCAGCGACGGAGCGTGGTGCAGGAGGCCGCCGATGTACCAGCGGGCCGTGTCCGACAGGCCACCGTAGCCGGCCTCGTCGTAGAACAGCGGCTCGCCACCCAGCCAGAGGGACTGGTGGGTGTGCATGCCGGAGCCGTTGTCGCCGAAGAGCGGCTTCGGCATGAAGGTCGCGGTCTTGCCGGCGGCCCAGGCGGTGTTCTTCACGATGTACTTGAAGAGCTGGAGCTGGTCGGCGGCCTGCAGCAGCGTGCCGAAGCGGTAGTTGATCTCCGCCTGGCCGGCGGTGCCGACCTCGTGGTGCGAGCGCTCGACGATGAAGCCGGCGCCGAGGAGGCGCTGGACGATCTGGTCACGCAGGTCGGCGTAGTGGTCGACCGGCGGGACCGGGAAGTAGCCACCCTTGTAGGCGGTCTTGTAACCGCGGTTGCCGCCCGGCTCTTCCTTGCCGGAGTTCCACCAGCCCTCGACCGAGTCGATGTAGTAGTAGGCCTGGTTCGCCGACGTCTCGTGCCGGATCGAGTCGAAGATGTAGAACTCGGCCTCGGGGCCGAAGTAGGCGGTGTCGGCGATGCCGCTCGACGCGAGGTACGCCTCGGCCTTCTTCGCCACGTTGCGCGGGTCACGCGAGTAGGCCTCGCGCGTGAACGGGTCGTGGATGAAGAAGTTGAGCGCCAGGGTCTTCTCGATCCGGAACGGGTCGATGAAGGCGGACGTCGGGTCCGGCAGCAGCATCATGTCCGACTCGTGGATCGCCTGGAAGCCACGGATGGACGAACCGTCGAACGCGAGACCGTCGCTGAACACGCTCTCGTCGAACGCCTCGGCGGGGACATTGAAGTGCTGCATGACGCCCGGCAGGTCGCAGAAGCGAATGTCGACGAAGCGGACGCCCTCGTCCTTCACGTATCGCAGCAGCTCGTCAGAATTGGCGAACACTCGTCCTCCAGGTCGCAGGCAGTACCAGTCTCGTGGTGATCACTTCAGTGTGAAGGTGGCTGGTTGAGGGCGACCGTAGAACCGTGCGATTGCCCGGGCATGTCTCGATTGTTTCCACTGTGTTTCGCCACAGTCGTTTGACAAATCAGTGACAGGTGAGGCGCCCGGTAGGCTGGTCCGCCGTGGAGCTCACCGCGGCATCGCTGTCCAGGCGCTTCGGCGCCATCCTTGTCGACTGGCTGTTGTGCCTGGTCATCAGCAGGGCGTTCGCGGATCCGGTCGAGGTGCCGTGGCTCGCGCCGGGTCTGCTGCTGGTGGTGTACGGACTGTTCCTCGGCTTCTTCGCCCAGACCCTCGGGATGTGGCTGCTGCGCATCCGGTGTGTGTCAATGACCACAGGCGGGCCGATCGGCGTGCCCAAGGCGATCCTGCGGGGCGCGTTGCTGCTGCTGCTCGTACCGGCGCTGATCATGGACAAGGACGGCCGGGGACTGCACGACAAAGCCGCCGGCTCCTGGGTCGTGAACACCCAGCCGGCGGCCTCGTAGGTCCCGCAGCGGATCGCTCAGCGGCCGCGCATCGCCTTGAACGCGCCCTTCGGGGGCTTCATGTTCTTCGGCATCGCGCCGCGCGGCATCTGCGGGCGCGCGGACAGGGCCGTGAGCCGCTTGTCGAGCGCGTTGACGTCCTTGCCGGTGATCGTGCGCGGCAGCCGGACCAGCGTGTTGCGCAGCTTCGCGAGGGGCAGCTGCCCCTCCTCGTTGCCGATCACGAAGTCGCGCAGCTCCGCGTTGCCGATGACCTTCACCAGGCGGCGGCGCTCCTGGTTGATCAGGCCGCGGACCCGGCTCGGGTTGCCCTCGCCGAGGAGGATCACGCCGGGCCGGCCGATGACCAGGTGCACCATGTCGAACTGCGTCGTGGAGACGATCGCGGGGGTGACCCGCCAGTCGCCGCGCATGTTCTCGATGATCGAGGCGGCCGCGCCCGGCTGCCCCTCGGCCTCGCGCATCATGGCCTTCTGCGAGCGCAGGTTGAGCACGATGACGGTGCCCAGCAGCGCGGCGAGGACACCGATCGGCGCCCATACCCAGGACACCCCGAGCCCGATGGCCACGCCGACGGCGATGAGCGGCACGAGGACCACCACCAGGACCAGCGGAACGAAGAGCTTGTCCCGCTTGGCGGTGAACGAGAACACCATGCCGATCTGCTTGAGCCGAGTGAAGAAGGAGACCTTCTCCGGCTCCTGGGCCTTTGCCATACCTCCCACTCTAGTGGGAGACGCTCACGCCTTCAGCGCCCGGCTGTCACGCCTTCAATGCGCGGCTGTCCAGGGCCTGACGGTAGAGGCGACCGGCCCGGTAGGACGAGCGCACCAGGGGCCCGCTGAGCACGCCGGCGAAGCCGATCTGCTCGGCCTCCTCGCGCAGCTCCACGAACTCCTCGGGCTTGACCCAGCGCTCCACCGGGTGGTGCCGCGGCGTCGGCCGCAGGTACTGCGTGATCGTCACCAGCTCGCAGCCGGCGTCGTGCAGGTCGCGCAGCGCCTGGGTGACCTCGGCCCGCTCCTCGCCCATGCCGAGGATCAGGTTGGACTTGGTGACGAGGCCGGCGGTGCGGGCCTGTGTGATCACGTCGAGGGAGCGCTCGTAGCGGAACGCGGGACGGATCCGCTTGAAGATCCGCGGGACGGTCTCCACGTTGTGCGCGAGCACCTCGGGGCCGGCCTCGAAGACCTCGCCGAGCAGCTTCGGCTCGCCGTTGAAGTCGGGGATGAGCAGCTCCACGCCGCAGCCGTCGACCAGGCCGTGGATCTGCCGGACGGTCTCCGCATAGAGCCACGCGCCACCGTCGGGCAGGTCGTCGCGGGCGACACCGGTCACCGTCGCGTAGCGCAGGCCCATCGTCGCCACGGACTCGGCGACCCGGCGCGGCTCGTCGGCGTCGAACTCGGCGGGCTTACCGGTGTCGATCTGGCAGAAGTCGCACCGGCGCGTGCACTGGTCGCCGCCGATGAGGAACGTCGCCTCGCGGTCTTCCCAGCACTCGTAGATGTTGGGACAGCCGGCCTCCTGGCACACCGTGTGGAGGCCCTCGCGTTGCACGAGGCCTCGCAGGTGCGTGTATTCAGGCCCCATCTTCGCGGAGACCTTGATCCACGGCGGCTTGCGCTCAATCGGCGTCTCCGCATTTCGCGCTTCGATGCGCAGCAGACGACGGCCTTCCGGAACAACGGCGGTCACACGGGAAAGCCTACGCCCGAGGCCTGCCCAGCCGCCGGGAACGCGATTGACGTCACGTCCGCGAGGTTCCCGATCCGTACACCCGGCAATCACGAAACGGTGGTGCTGGACGACACGTCGGTGGTCTATGTCCGCGGCCGGCCGGGTCGGTGTCCTAGTCGATGTCCTGCGGGCCTGCCCGGTGCCGGACAGGCCCCCACCAGCCGCGTCAGCTCTGGTGCAGCGTCGCCAGGTGCCGCTCGACCACCGGCAGGACCTCGGCGACCGTGACGTCGCGGCCCAGCTCGGCCGACAGCGACGTCACGCCCGCGTCGCGGATGCCGCACGGGACGAAGATGTCGTAGCGGGACAGGTCACAGTCGGCGTTGATCGCGAACCCGTGCAGCGTCACACCCCGGGCGACCCGGATCCCGATCGCGGCGACCTTGCGGTCCGGCCCGCGCTCGTCGGCGGCGACCCACACCCCGCTGCGCCCCTCGACCCGCACCGTGGCCAGTCCGAACTCGGCGCAGACGTCGATCAGGACCTGCTCCATGCGGCGCACATACGCCACGACGTCGATCGGGTCGGGCAGCTTGACGATCGGGTAGCCCACCAGCTGCCCCGGCCCGTGCCAGGTGATCTTGCCGCCGCGGTCGACGTCGACGACCGGGGTGCCGTCGAACGGGCGGTCCGCGGGCTCGGTCCGCTTGCCCGCCGTGTAGACGCTCGGGTGCTCCAGCAGCAGCACCGTGTCGGGTGCGGCGCCGCTCGCGACGGCCTCGTGGATCCGCCGCTGCTCGGCCAGGGCCGTCTCGTAGTCGACCAGGCCGGCCCGTACAACCTCAAAACCCAGAATGCTGGTCACGCCTCAGCCTAACCGCTCAGGCCGACGCCTCCGCTGCGCTCCGACGTCGGCCTGAGCTCACACCCTGCGTCTATGGTTCGCAGCCCTCCGCTTCGCTGCGGCCTGCTCACGCCGCCCCCGCACGCTGAACCGGGCCGGAATGTGTGGACAACGGACATAGTGGTGCGTGAAGCGTCACACCTAGCGTGGGCATCCCCCGAGAGGAAAGGGCACCGCCATGCCCCGCTGGTTGCGCTTCGTCCTGCCCGTGCTCGCCGCCGTGGGCACCGCCGTCGGCCTGACCGTCGTGTCCACCCCGGCCTACGCCGCTTCGCTGACCGCGGTGTCGAGCTTCGGCTCCAACCCCGGCAACCTCGCCATGTACAGCTACCGCCCCGACGGCCTGCCGGCGAACGCGCCGCTGGTCGTCGCCATGCACGGCTGCACCCAGAACGCCACCGACTACTTCACCAACGCCGGCTGGCGCAAGTACGCGGACCTGTGGCGCTTCGCCCTGGTCCTGCCGGAGCAGAAGTCCGCGAACAACAGCTCCAGCTGCTTCAACTGGTTCGAGACCGGCGACACGGCCCGCGGCGCCGGAGAGGCCCTGTCAGTGAAGCAGATGGTCGACTACGCCGCCACCAACTACCAGGTCAACCGCGGCCGGGTGTACGTGACGGGCCTGTCCGCCGGTGCCGCCATGACCGCCGTGATGCTCGCCACGTACCCGGACGTCTTCGCCGGCGGCGCGATCATGGCCGGCATCCCGTACCGCTGCGCGACCTCGACGACGAGCGCCTTCAGCTGCATGAACCCGGGCGTCGACAAGACCCCCGCGGCCTGGGGCGACCTGGTCCGCAACGCCTACAGCGGCTACACCGGCGCCCGGCCCCGGGTGTCGATCTGGCACGGCACGTCGGACACGACCGTCGCCCCGGCGAACGCGACCGAGCTGCGCGACCAGTGGACCAACGTCCTCGGCGTCTCGCAGACCCCGACGTCGACCGCGTCGCTGCCCGGCGGCACGTCCCTGTCGAACTACGGCGACAAGGTCAAGGTGTACCTGGTGCAGGGCATGACGCACGCGACGCCCGTCGACCCGGGCAGCGCCACCGAGCAGTGCGGGACGGCCGGCACGTACTACAAGGACACCATCTGCTCGTCGTACTACCAGGCCCGCGACTGGGGCCTGGACGGCGGCGTCGTGACCCCCACGGGCTCGCCGACCGCCTCGCCCACGCCGTCGGCCACCCCGTCGTCGACCCCGTCCGCCGGTCCGTGCGTCCGGGCGTCGAACTACGCCCACGTCACCGCCGGGCGGGCGCACCAGAGCGGCGGCTACGTGTACGCCAACGGGTCCAACCAGGCGATGGGCCTCTACAACGTGTTCACCACGCACGGCCTGCAGCAGACCGGCCCGAACTTCTACGTCGTCGCCGACACCGCCTGCTGAAGCGCCGCCTCGACGGTCCGGTGCGCGAACGGGAAACCCTCGCGCACCAGGACCCCGGGCAGCACCCGCTGGCTGACCAGGGCCTCGCCGCCGAACTCGCCGACGGCGGCCTTCAGCGCGAACCCGGGCACCGGCAGCAGGTTGGGCCGGTGCAGCACCTTCGCCAGGGTCGCGGAGAACTCGGCGTTGGTGACCGGTTCGGGGCCGGTGAGGTTCACGGGGCCGGCGAGGTCCCGCTCCAGGACGAACTCGACGGCGCCCAGCCAGTCCGGCAGCGACATCCACGGCAGGTACTGCCGGCCGCCGCCCATCCGCCCACCGGCGAACAGCTTGAACTGCAGGTACAGCGGCTTCAGCAGCCCACCGTCGCGGGCGAGCGGGAACCCGGTGCGCAGCAGCGCGACCCTCGTCCCGGCGTCCTCCGCGGGGCGGGTCGCCGCCTCCCACACCCGGCACAGGTCGGCGAGGAAGCCCGCTCCGGCCGGTGACTGCTCGTCGACGGGCCGGTCGCCGGTGTCGCCGTAGAACCCGACCGCGGACGAGTTCAGCAGCACCGCCGGCCGCTGCGCCCCGGCGGCCGCGATCGCCTTCGCCAGGGTCCCGGTGGTGTCGACGCGGCTGGTGCGCAGCGTCCGCTTGTACTGCTCGGTCCAGCGCCGGTCGCCGACACCGGCCCCCGCCAGGTTGATGACGGCGTCCTTGCCGGCGACGGCCGACGCGTCGAGCAGGCCGGCGGCCGGGTCCCAGCGCAGCTCGCCCGGGCCGCGGGCGGGTCGTCGCACGAGCTGGGTGACCTGGTGCCCGGCGGCGCGCAGGTGCGGCACGAGCCGCCCGCCGAGAAACCCGGACGCGCCCGCGATGAGGATCTGCATGCCGTCATCTTGCCCAGCGGCGGCCCTTCAACCACAAACAGGGGCGCCCGGTGGGCGCCCCTGTTCCGCGTCGCGGTGTTACAGGCCGAGGTCGGCCTCGAAGTTGCCGCCCTCGAGGCGCTCCTTGACCGTGGTCAGGAAGCGGGCCGCGTCGGCGCCGTCGACGATCCGGTGGTCGTAGGACAGCGCCAGGTACACCATGGACCGCGGCGCGATGATCTCGCCGAGCTCCGGGTCGTTGACGACGACGGCACGCTTCACGACCGCGCCGGTGCCGAGGATCGCCACCTGCGGCTGGTTGATGATCGGCGTGTCGAACAGCGCGCCGCGGCTGCCGGTGTTGGTCAGCGTGAACGTGCCGCCGGTGATGTCGTCCGGGTTGAGCTTGTTGGTGCGGGTGCGCTCGGCCACGTCCGCGATCCGCTTGGCGAGGCCGCCGAGGTTCAGGTCGCCCGCGTTGCGGATGACCGGGACGATGAGCCCCTTCTCGGTGTCGACGGCCATGCCGAGGTGCTCGGCGTCGTGGTACGTGACGGTGCCCGCCTCCAGGTCGATCGAGGAGTTCACCGACGGGTGCACCCGCAGCGCCTCGACCGCCGCGAGGGCGAAGAACGGCAGGAACGACAGCTTCACGCCGTGCGTGTCGAGGAACTGCTGCTTGGCCTTCGCCCGCAGCTTCGCCACCTTGGTGACATCGACCTCGACGACCGTGGTGAGCTGCGCCGACACCTGCAGCGACTCGACCATGCGGCGGGCGATGAGGGCGCGCATGCGGGTCAGCTTCTGCGTCTGGCCGCGCAGCGGGCTCGGCGCCGCCTTCGCGGCCGGCTTGCTCTCCGCGGCGGCCGCGGCGGGCGCGGCCGCGGGAGCGGCGGCGGCCTGCTTGGCCTTGGCGGCGGCGTCCAGGACGTCCTGCTTGCGGATGCGCCCGCCGACCCCGGTGCCGGACAGCGTCGCCAGGTTGACCCCGTGCTCGGAGGCGAGCTTGCGGACCAGCGGCGTCACGTACCCGGCGTCGCCCTCGGCCTTGCCGTTGACGCCCGGCTCGACCGAGGTGGCCGGGCCCGCGGCGACCGGGGCGGCCGCGGCCGGCTTGGCCTGTGCCGGCTGCGCGGGGGCCGGGGCGGCCGCCTGCGCGGGAGCGGCGGCCTGCTTCGGCTCCGGCTTCGGCTCGGGCTTGGGCTCCGGCTTGGGCTCGGCCTTCGGCTGGGGCTGCTCCACCTGCTGGGCGGGCTGGGCCTGCTGCGCCGGCTGGGCGCCGCCGCCCGCGCCCGGGGCGCCGATGACGGCCAGCTCGGCGCCGACCTCGACGGTCTCGTCCTCGGCGACCTTGATCTCCAGCAGCGTGCCGGCGACCGGGGACGGGATCTCCGTGTCGACCTTGTCGGTGGAGACCTCGAGCAACGGCTCGTCGGCCTCGACCGTGTCGCCGACCTGCTTGAGCCAGCGGGTGACGGTGCCCTCGGTGACGGACTCGCCCAGCGCCGGCATCTTCAGCGACGTGGTTTCCCCCGACGCCGCCTCCGCGGCGGGCGCCGCCTCGGCCTTGGGCTCCTCGGCCTGGGGCGCTTCGGCCGCGGGGGCCGGCTCCTCCGCCTGAGCGGGCTCCTCCTCGGCGGCCGGCTCCTCGGCCGGGGCCGCACCGCCCGCGTCGCCGGCGTCGCCGATGACGGCGAGCTCGGCGCCGACCTCGGCGGTCTCGTCCTCCTGCACCACGATGCGCGTGAGCACCCCGGCCGCCGGTGACGGGATCTCCGTGTCGACCTTGTCGGTGGAGACCTCGAGCAACGGCTCGTCGGCCTCGACCTGGTCGCCCTCCTGCTTCAACCAGCGGGTGACGGTGCCCTCAGTGACGCTCTCGCCCAACCGGGGCATGGTGACCGATACCGGCATATGAACAGTCTCCTTGAAACGCTGCTGGACAGTGCTTGTGGCGGTCGGGTCCCGGATGGATCAGTGGACGTGCAGCGGCTTTCCGGCGAGCGCCAGGAACGCCTCACCGATGGCCTCGTTCTGCGTGGGGTGCATGTGCACGAGCGGGGCGACGTCGCCCGGGAAGGCCTCCCAGTTGTAGATCAACTGGCCCTCGCCGATCAGCTCGCTGACCCGCGCACCCACCATGTGGACGCCGACGACGGGGCCGTCCTTGACCCGCACCAGCTTCACGAAGCCGGCGGTCTTCAGGATCTGGCTCTTGCCGTTGCCGGACAGGTCGTACTGGATCACCTCGATCTTGTCGCCGTGCAGCTCGCGGGCCTTCGACTCGTTGAGCCCGACGGAGGCGACCTCCGGCTCCGAGTACGTGACGCGCGGGATGCCGGCCTCGTCGATCACCTGCGGGTGCTGCCCGGCGATCTCCTCGGCGACGAAGATGCCCTGCTGGAAGCCGCGGTGCGCGAGCTGGACACCCGGCACGATGTCGCCGACGGCGTACACGCCGGGGACGCTGGTGCGCAGCCGCTCGTCGGTGATGACGAACCCGCGCTCCATCTTGACGCCCTGCTCCTCGTAGCCGAGGCCGGCCGTCGTCGGGCCGCGGCCGACCGCGACGAGCAGCAGCTCCGCCTCGATCGTCTCGCCGCCCTGGATCGTCACCTTGACGCCCTCGCCGGCGCGCTCGACCTTCTCGAACGGCTTGCCGGTCTTGAACTTGATCCCGCGCTTGCGGAACGCCCGCTCCAGGGCCTTCGAGCTCGCCTCGTCCTCGACCGCGATGAGCCGCGGGAGGGCCTCGACGATCGTCACGTCCACCCCGAAGGACTTCCACGCGCTGGCGAACTCGCAGCCGATCACGCCACCGCCGAGGATCACCGCCGACGCCGGCACGTGGTCCAGAGTCAGGGCGTGCTCACTGGTCAGGACCCGCTCGCCGTCGACGTCCAGGCCCGGCAGGGACTTCGAGTAGGAGCCCGTCGCCAGGACGACGTTCTTGCCCTTGTACCGCGTGCCCGACACCTCGACCGTGTCGGCGGCGACGAGCCGGCCCTCGCCCTCGATCAGCGTCACCTTGCGGGCCTTCGCCAGGCCCTGCAGCCCCTTGTAGAGCTTGGTGATGACACCGTCCTTGTACGAGTTGACCGCCTTCATGTCGACGCCGTTGAACGTCGCCTGGACGCCGAACTGCTCCGCCTCGCGGGCCGCGTCGGCGACCTCACCTGCGTGCAGCAGCGCCTTCGTCGGGATGCAGCCGCGGTGCAGGCAGGTGCCGCCGAGCTTGTCCTTCTCGACCAGGCCGACGGACAGGCCGAGCTGCGCCGCGCGGAAAGCCGCCGCGTAGCCGCCGCTGCCGCCGCCCAGGATCAGGACGTCGAAGGAGTTGGCGTGTGGGTCGCTCACGGATTCTCCCAGGTGATGCACGGACCGGTTGGGTCCGTGATGGCATGACGATCCTTGGCCATCTTGTCATCACCGCCGTCCGCCTGCGACGGTAGGTGCCCCGACGTCGACCGCCGGGTGCCCGTTCGCGGGGGTTCGTCGGGGCATCATCACGGGGAGGGGCACGGATCTTGGCCTGGTTCCGCCGTAACAGAGCCGCCGCAGGTGGGCGCGCCGCCAACCGTGAGGACCTGCGGCACCTGGAGGAGTTCGTCCGGTCCCGGCGGGGCGTCGAAGGGTTCATCGAGCCCCGCACGGCAGTGACAGAAACGACACTGTTGCTGATCGCACACGACGGCGAGTGGACCCGCCGCCGCGTCGACGACCCGCAGGCGGCCCGCCAGTTCGCCCACAAGCTGAGCATGCCGATCTACGACGTGGCGCTCGTCGGCTACCCGCAGCGGATGCGCGACTTCAACGCCCGCAACAAGACCACCTAGCCTTCGGCGGCGATCTCCTCCACCAGGCCGATCAGGGTGCGCACCGGCACGCCGGTGCCGCCTTTCGCCCAGTAGCCGAACGCCTCACCGGAGTGGTAGCTGGGGCCGGCGATGTCGATGTGCGCCCACTGCACGCCCTCGGCGACGAACTCGGACAGGAACACGCCGCCCTGCAGCATGTGCCCGGCCCGGTCCATGCCCGCGTTGACCTGCGAGATGTCGGCGACCTCGGAGTCCATGCCCTTGCGGACGTCCTCCGGCAGCGGCATCGGCCACGCCGGCTCGCCGACCTGCTCGCCCGCGTCCCGGACCCGCTCGCACAGCTCCGGCGTGCCCATCACCCCGGAGATCCGCTTGCCGAGCGCGATCACCTGGCCGCCGGTCAGGGTCGACACCTCGAACAGGTAGTCGGGGTCGTCCTCGCACGCCCGGGCGATCGCGTCGCCGAGGATCATGCGGCCCTCGGCGTCGGTGTTGAGCACCTCGACCTTGTGGCCGTTGTACATCGTCACGACGTCGCCCGGCCGGTACGCGCTGCCGGACGCCATGTTCTCGGCCATCGGCGCGTACGCCACGACAGCGACCTTCGGCTTCAGCGCCGCGATCGCGATCATCGTCGACACGACCGCCGCCGCCCCTGACATGTCGGACTTCATCTCCCACATGCCCGCCGCCGGCTTGATGGACACGCCGCCCGTGTCGAACGTGATGCCCTTGCCGACCAGCGCGACCCTTCTCGTCGCGCCCGCCGGCTCGTACGCGATCCGCACCATCCGCGGCGCCGCCGCCGAGCCGAGCCCGACCGCGAGGATGCCGCCGTACCCCTGCTTCGCCAGGGCCTTCTCGTCCAGGACGGTGACGTCCAGCTGCGCCGCCTCCGCGGCCTCTTTCGCCTGTTCGGCGAACTGCGGCGGGCGCAGCTCGTTCGGCGCCGTGTTGATCCAGTCGCGGGTCCGGGTCACCGCCGCGGTCACCGTGCCCGACCGCTTCACTGCCGCCTTCGCCAGGCGCGCCGCCGCGTCTGGCACGTGCAGCACCACCTTGCGGACCGGGTCCTTCCGGACGCCCTTCGTCTTGTACCCGGTGAACTGGTACGCACCCAGCACCGCGCCCTCGGCGACGGCCCGCACGCCCGCGGTCAGCTCGTCGTCGGTGGGGGTGTCCCGGTCCGACAGCGGCAGCACGAGCGCCACCGACGCCGACCCGGCCAGGGCGCGCGTCGCCGCCCCGGCGGCCCGCCGCAGCGTCTCCGCCGCGGGGGCGGCACCCGCCGGCTCCGGCCCGAGCCCGACCGCCACCACCAGCGGCGCCGCGACCGCGCCGAACGCGGCGACCTTCGTCACCTCGCCGACCGCCCCGGTCGCGCCGAGGACCCGCAGCGTCTCCGCCAGCCCGCCACCCGGCCGGTCGCTGAACGCCGCCGCGACACTCTCCGCTCCGGAGGCGAGCAGCAGCTTGGCGTCACCGCCGTCGTGTGCGTACACGCCGACGACCACGGCGTCGACGGCGAGTTCGGCGGGGTCGGTGTCGACCAGGTTCAGGGCGGTCACTCGGGCTCCACATCACTGGTGGTGTTCTGCGTCAGCGTCGGCTGCGGCGGTACCGCACCTTCAGCATGCCGCCGATTCGGGTGCTGGACACGATAACCAACGCGATAGGTTGCGGGCATGACGCAACCCTTGCGGCACCCCGCGTTGTATCACCGTCATGCGGCGCTCGGTGCCAAGTTCGCGGCGTTCGGTGGCTGGGAGATGCCCCTCGAGTACGCCGGAGGTGGCGTGCTCAAGGAGCACACGGCGGTCCGGGAGGACGCCGGCGTGTTCGACGTGTCGCACCTGGGCAAGGCCCGGGTCCGCGGCCGCGGCGCCGCCGACTTCGTCAACCGCTGCCTCAGCAACGACCTCAACCGTATCGCCGCAGGCCAGGCGCAGTACACCCTCTGCCTCGACGAGTCCGGCGGCGTGGTTGACGACCTCATCGCATACCGCTTCGGCGACGACGACGTCTTCCTCATCCCCAACGCGGCGAACACCGCCGAAGTCGTCCGCCGGCTGGTCGCCGCGGCCCCGAACGGGATCAGCGTGGTCGACCAGCACGAGATCTTCGCCGTCCTCGCCGTGCAGGGCCCCCGCTCCGCGGAGCTGCTGTCCGGCATCGGACTGCCGACCGACCACGACTACATGAGCTTCACCGTCTCGGCCTTCGAGGGTAGCGACGTCGTCGTGTGCCGCACGGGGTACACCGGCGAGCACGGCTTCGAGCTGGTCGTGCCCTCCCACGACGCCCACACCCTCTGGGACGCGATCACCGCGGCCGGCGCCCGCCCGTGCGGCCTCGCCGCCCGCGACACGCTGCGCACCGAGATGGGGTACCCCCTGCACGGCCAGGACCTGTCGCTGGACATCAGCCCCGTCCAGGCCCGCTCGGGCTGGGCCGTCGGCTGGGGCAAGGAGCAGTTCTGGGGCCGCGACGCCCTGCTCGCCGAGAAGGCCGCCGGCCCGCGCCGCCTCCTCTTCGGCATCGAGTCCCTGGACCGCGGGATCCCCCGGGCGCACATGGCCGTCCTCCCCGCCTCCGGTGACACCCCGATCGGCGAGGTGACCAGCGGCACGTTCTCCCCGACCCGCAAGGTCGGCATCGGCCTGGCCCTCATCGACACCTCGGCCGGGGTCTCGGAGGGTGACGAGGTCGCCCTGGACGTCCGCGGCCGCCGCTCAACCGTCCGCGTCGTCAAACCCCCCTTCGTGAAGTCCAACGTCCGCTGACCACGCTGTTCCGGGCGGGCCACCCGCCTCCAGCACCCCGCCCGGACCGCCCCCCACCTGACGTTGGTCAATGCCCCGGATCGCCCCGTTTTCAGCATTGGCGTTGCCCGATCCACCCTCATTTCAGAGACCGGGGTGAGTGAGGGTCAGGGGGTGGTGGCCAGGACGAGCCAGGCGGTCAGTGTGGCGAGTTCCACAGCGGCGCCGATCACGTCGCCGGTGATGCCGCCCAGGCGGCGTCTCGTGTGGTGGGTCAGGGACCAGGCGGTGGCGGCGGCGAGGAGGACGGCGAGCGGGGCGCGGACCGGGTCGGTGAAGCCCGTCGTGGTGGCCAGGGCGGCCGCGGCGGCGGCGAGCAGCAGGGTGACCGCGGCGATCAGCGGGCGGGGGAGGGTCGCGGCGACCAGGGCGCCGAGGCCCTCGGGGCGCGCGGCGGGCAGGCCCGCGCGGCAGGCGACGGTGGCGCCGAGGCGGCCCGCGGCGGTGCCGGTGACGACCATGGCCAGCGCCGCCGGCCACGGGTGGGACAGGATGCTGGTCAGGGCGGCCGTGTCGAGCAGCAGCACCGCCACGATGGACACCACGCCGAAAGGGCCGATGTCCGATTTTTTCATGATTTCGAGGGCTTTGTTGCTCGGGGCGAAGGAGCCCAGGCCGTCGGCCGTGTCAGCCAGGCCGTCCAGGTGCAGGGCACGGGTGCAGACGGCGGCCAAGGCGACCGTCGCGGCGGCGGCCAGGAGCGGTGAGGCGCCCGCGGTGCGGAGACCGAGGGCGGCGCCGGCCAGTACACCTCCCAGCATGACGCCGACCAGGGGCGCCACGGCCATCGCCGTCCGCGCCGCTGGACGGTCGACCCGGGACACGCCCAGCGGGGCGATCGTGAAGAGGGTCAGGGCGAGCTTCAGTCCTCCCACGACGGTTTCACGTATGGCATCTCGGCGGTGGGGGAGTCGGCGACGACCCGCTGGATCTCCGCCTCGATCCGCTCCTGCTCGGTCAGGCCGTCCGACGGCGGCTCGGCGGGGGCCGGCACGCGGGGCGGGGTCGCCGCGGCCAGGGTGAGCGCCGTGTTGATCAGCGGCAGCGTGGCCAGGGCCGTGCCGCCCTCGCCGAGGCCGAGCTTGAGCTGCAGGAACGGGGTCACGCCGAGCACGTCGGCGGCGAGCTTCACCGTCGGGTTCTCGCCGTGGTCGGGCATGAGGAGCCAGTGCCGGGTCTGCGCGCCGTAGTCGCGGGCGACCAGGCCGGCGGCGATGCCCACGGGGCCGTCGATCATGACGGGCAGCTTGCGGGACGCGGCGCCGAGCAGGACGCCGACCGCGACCGCGATGTCGCCGCCGCCGAGCATCGACAGGATCGTGTGCGGCTCGCGGCTGCGGGCGCGGATGCGGTGCCGGGCGTCGCGGACCGCGCCGACCTTGCGGATCCAGGCGGCGTCGTCGACGAAGCCGGTCGCGTCGACGACCCGGCCGAGCAGCGCGGCGGGCTCGCCGCCGGTGAGGACGGCCACGATCGCCGCGGCGGCCGCGTCGGAGCCGGAGCCGCAGGCACCCAGGACGAGCAGGTCGACGCCCTCGTTGGCGGCGGCGTCGGCGAGCCGCCAGCCGAGGGTCAGCGCCGCGTCGACGCTGCTGTCGTCGAGGGAGTCGTGCAGCTCGGCGGGGCCGGCCTCGGGGCAGTCGATCGCCTGCACGCTGGCGCCGGCGGTGGCGGCGAGCATCGCCAGGGTGCCGGTGCCGTCCACGACGTCCTGGAGGCGCTCGTCGGCGGCCGCCGACGAGTCACCGGCCGCGAAGCCGCCGGTCCGGTCGCCGCGCAGGACCAGGATCCGCGGCTGCTGCCACGGGCGCGGGTCGGGCCGGCCCTGGGTGCCGCCGGCGAACCGGACGACGGGCACGAGCCCGCCCAGGCCGGCGCCGTTGAGCTTCAGGGTCCGCAGCCGCTCGCCGGCCTCGGCCGCCGTCGACTCGTCGGGCAGCGGCAGCTCCATGCCCGGCTGGAACGACAGCGCCTCGCCACCGTCGGCCGTCGACAGCACCGCTCCGGCGACCGCGCCGGTGAAAGCGAACGGCGTGGTGTCCACAGCCGGGGCGGCGGCCTCCCGGCCGCCCGCGAAACCGACCGCGGAGCCGCCGCGCAGCCAGGTGACCTCCCCGGCGATGACCAGGGCGACCCCGTCGCTGGCCGCCGCGACCCGCTGGTTGAGCAGCCCGTTGGCGTCGGCGAAGGTGCGCCCGGCCGCGGTGGCGGGCAGCACGGCGAGCCCGGCCTCCGGCGAGACCATGACCAGCAGCGCCGCCGGGCAGCCGCGGACGGCGTCGGCGAGCGCGGCGATGCGGGCGTCGGCGGCGTGCGCGTCGGACCAGTCGCCGCCGGTGTCGAACACGGCGGTGAGCCACCCGCCGAGGTCGTCGACGAGCAGCACGTCCTCGGGCTTCGCGCTGTGCAGCAGGTCGGCGAGGCGCTCCGGCTCGGTGCCGATCTCCTCGGTGCTCCAGCCCGCGGGCCGCCGCTCCCGGTGCCTGGCCAGCCGCGCCGCCCACGCCTCATCTGTCAGTCCGCCCGGCAGCTCGGGGGCGGTCGCGACATAGCGCACCCGCTCCGCGTCCGCGACGAGCGACTCCGCCACTTCCGACTTCCCGGACCGGATTCCACCGAGCACCAGCAACCGCATGCCCCGTACTTTATGGCCAGGGGTTCACTTTCCGGTGGGCGGCATCGGCACAACGCAGTCTTCCCGATACGCTCGAAACTACCTACCTGGGACGGGAGCGTGACTGATGGCGTGGACATGGCATTTCGAAGACGCTGAGAGCCGGACGGTCGACGGCCCGAACGAGGCGTTTTCCAGCCAGTCCGACGCGGAGTCCTGGCTCGGCCAGAGCTGGCGTGAGCTGGTCGCCAAGGGCGCGACGACGGCGATCCTGACCGAGGACGAGCGCACGGAATACAAGATGAGCCTCCTGCCCGCGGCGGGAGGCTGACGCGGTGGCCTTCGGCCGGTCGCCGGGACGCGTCGCGGGGCTGCCCCGCGAGGCGTTCCGGCCGAGCCCGATCTTCCTGGGCATCCTCGCGCTGTTCGCGGTCTCCGGCTGGATGACGTGGACGGGCTTCGGCAGCGAGCAGCTCGACGTGTTCCTGTTCGTCGCGTCGGGCTGGACGGTCTCGCTCTGCCTGCACGAATACGCGCACGCCCTCGTCGCGTACAAGGGCGGCGACCACGACGTGGCGCACCGGGGCTACCTGACGCTCGATCCGCTGAAGTACGCCCACCCGCTGCTGTCCATCGTGCTGCCGGTGGTGTTCCTGCTGATCGGCGGGATCGGCCTGCCCGGCGGCGCCGTCTGGGTCAACCACTCGGCGATCCGCAGCCGGTTCACGGACAGCCTGATCAGCTTCGTCGGCCCGGCCACCAACATGGTGCTCGCCGTCGTGCTGGTCCTGCCGTTCGCGATGGGCCTGGACAACGGCGGCACCGACGCGTTCTGGGCGGCGCTGGCGTTCCTGGCGTTCCTGCAGCTGACCGCGAGCATCCTCAACTTCGTGCCGATGCCCGGCGTGGACGGCGGCAACCTGCTCTTCCCGTGGCTGAGCCCGCAGTGGCAGCGGGGGTTCAACCACGTCGCGCCGTACGGGATGCTGCTGCTGATCGCGCTGCTGTGGTCACCGGTGATCAACGACTGGTTCTTCAGCGTCGTGTTCGCGTTCGGCGACGTGCTCGGCCTGCCGTCCTACCTGGTCTCCGAAGGTCTCAGCCTGTTCCGCTTCTGGTCGTGAGACGGGGGCCGTCGAAGCGGCCCCCGTCACCACCGATCAGGGACGCTTGGCGGGGCTCTGCGTCTTGCCCGGGTCGCGCTCCACGACCGGGTCGAGCACCTCGTCGATCCGCTTGAGCAGCTCCGCGTCGAGCTTCACGCCCGCCGCCTTCACGTTGTCCTGCAGCTGCTCGGGGCGGGTCGCCCCGACGATCGCCGAGGACACGTTCGGGTTCTGCAGCACCCACGCGACGCCCAGCTGCGCCATCGTCAGCCCGGCCTGCTCGGCGAGCGGCTTGAGCTGCTGCACCGCGGTGAGGACCTCGTCGCGCAGCAGCGCGGAGATGAAGTTGGCACCCGACTTCTCGTCGGTGGCCCGCGACCCGGCCGGCGGCGGCTGGCCCGGCAGGTACTTGCCGGTCAGGACGCCCTGCGCCAGGGGCGACCACACGATCTGCCCGACGCCGAGCTCCTGCGACGTCGGGACGACCTCGGCCTCGATGACCCGGTACAGCGCCGAGTACTGCGGCTGGTTGGAGACCAGCTGGATGCGGAGCTCGCGGGCGAGCTCGTGAGCGGCCCTGATCTCGTCGGCCCGCCACTCCGAGACGCCGATGTAGTGCGCCTTGCCGCTGCGCACCACGTCGGCGAACGCCTCCATGGTCTCCTCGAGCGGGGTGGCGTAGTCGTACCGGTGAGCCTGGTACAGGTCGACATAGTCGGTCTGCAGCCGACGGAGCGAGCCGTTGATCGACTCGAGGATGTGCTTGCGGGACAGGCCGCGGTCGTTGCGGCCCGGGCCGGTCGGCCAGTAGACCTTGGTGAAGATCTCCAGGCCCTCGCGGCGCTGACCCTTCAGCGCCTCGCCGAGCACGACCTCCGCCCGGGTGCCGGCGTAGACGTCGGCGGTGTCGAACGTGGTGATGCCGAGGTCGAGGGCGGCGTGCACGCAGGCGGTCGCCTGCTCCGCCTCGACCTGTGAGCCGTGGGTGATCCAGTTGCCGTACGAGATCTCGCTGACGAGCATCCCGGACCGGCCGAGGTGACGAAACTCCATGACTAACTGCTTACATGACGGGGCGCGTGTCGGCGAGCAGACGGTCGATCTCGTCCGTCACCCCGGTCCGGCTCGGGAACGTGGCCTCGATCACCGTCCGGCCGCGCCGGTCGAGGGCGCCCCACCGCTGCGAGTCGTCCGCGAACAGGAACGCGACCGGGTGGATCATCAGCGTGTGGTGGATCGGCGGCACCAGGACCCGGCCCGACCGGTCCACGACACCCTTGCGCCCGTCCAGGGACACGACGGCGAGACCTTCGTCACTGAAGCCGTCGATGTACCGGCCGTCGAGCAGCGCGGTGGCGAACCCGTCGTACTGGAACGACACCACGACCCGGCCGACGCTGTCGACGGCGCCCCAGTGCTCGCCGCGCCGGACCGCCGCGACCCCGCGCCGGAACGGCCGCACGTCGTCGTACCCGGTCGAGATGAGCACCGCGTTGGTCTTGTCGATCGCGATCCAGCGGTTCGTGCCGTCGCGGGACACCCAGGCGACCCCGTCGGAGAAGCTGCCGACGCCCAGGTACCCGGCGGCGGGCTCGATGAGCAGCTTGCCGGCGTCGTCGATCAGCTCCCACGTCTCCGACCCCTGCCGCTGCACCCACGCCACACCGTCGCGGAACGGCTGCACGTCCAGGTAGCCGGGGCCGATGCAGAAGTTGCCGTCGGGTTCGACGTACCCCCACCGTTGGGTCTGCTCGTCGAACGCGGGCGCCGGCGCCTTGCGGATCTGCAGGATGTCGTCGCGGCTGCGCGGGTACGGGCCCCACCCCTTCTCGGCGACCCGCCGGAACACCGCGTCGAGCGCCAGCTCGGTCTGCGCGATGAGCTCCGGGTCCTCCTCCTTGCGCAGGTCGAGGGCCCGTTCGAAGTGGTTGCAGGCCTCCATGTAGCGGCCCTGGTCGTAGGCGCACTTGCCGGCGTGCTGGTGCATGGTGGCGCGCAGCCGGTCCGGCAGCTCGCTGGAGTTGGCGAGCGTGAAGAGCCGGTCGGCCTCCTCGAACTCCTCCCGCCACTGCAGCACGTGCGCCAGCCGCGCCTGCGCGATCGCGATCCGGCGCAGCTCACCGGTCGCCTCGGCGTGCGCGAGGGCGAGCTTGCCGTCCGCGAACGCCTTCGGCAGGTCGTTCAGGATCCGGGACACCACGGCGCGCAGGCTCAGCAGCCGCGCCCGCGTCGGGTTGTCCTCGACACGGTTCAGCTTCGCGGTCAGCGAGTCGCGGATGTCGGTGAGCTCCTGCACCTCGTCGCCCTCGATCTGCTCACGCAGCGTGTCGGGGTCGAAGCGCCACACGTACCCGGCGAGGACCTGCTCCGGGTCGGGGCCCGCGGCCTCCTCGGGCTTCGGCTCGCTGCGTCCAGGTGCCGCCGGCGACGTCGGCAGCAGCGCCGCCAGCTCGGCCGGGAACCCTTCCGCCCCGGGCCGCACGATCGGCAGGTAGCCCGTCGCCTGCAACCCGTCGACGCCCGCACCGGTCAGCGGCGCGGAGCGATAGGCGTCCATCGCGGTCTGCTGCACCGTGCCTGACCCCTCATGTTCCGTTTGCGGCGTCGGTACTGCCTGCGCCGGCCCTTCCGCGTCGCCGCCTCCGGCGGGCCCGAACGCGTTGAACGGCGCCTCCGGTGCGTCGACCGGCGGCGCGCTCAGCGGCGCCACCGTCACGACCACGTCGTCGCCGGCCGGCGGCTCCGCACCCCCGCCCACCGGGCCGGCCCCGCCGGACGCGTTCGCCGTGTCCGCGTCCGCCGCGGACCCGGGTGCGGGCTGGATGGGCGAGGTTGGGACAGGAGCGGGCGGCACGGGAGCGGGCTGGACGGGTACGGGCGGCATGGGCGGCATGGGTGCGGCCTGCGCCGGGACAGCCTGCGCCGGGGCGGCGGAGACGGGCACGGACGAGACCGGGACCGACGAGACGGGCGCAGACGAGACGGGCGCCGCGGAGACCGGGGCCGCGGAGACGGGCGCCGCGGACACCGGCCGGTTGCCCGGGTCCTCGTGCCGGCCGTGCCCGGCGTGCCCGGCGTGCCGGGAGGGCGCGGACGACACGGGCCGGTCGGCGAGGTCCTCGGGCCGGGCGTGACCCGGCGCGTGGTGGTGCGGCACGGCCGACACCGGTGCCGACGAGACCGGCGCCGCCGACACGGGCGCGGCCGAGACCGGTGCGGCCGACACGGGCGCGTCGGGCATGCCGTGGTCGCCGTGCGCCGGCGGGCCCTGGATCGGGGCGCCGTAGGTGCGTCCCTGCTGCGGGGCACCCTGCTGGCCCGGTCCGCCGCCCGGCTGGGCGGGGGCGCCGTAGACGGTGGAGCGGCCCTGACCGCCGTACGTCGTCCCGGCCGGCGGCGCGCTCATCGGCGCGTCCACCGGCGGGGGAGCGCCGTAGACCGTGGCCCGGCCCGCGCCGGGCGGGGCCGACTGCGGTGCGGCCGGTGGGGCGGCGCCGCGGCGCACCCGGGGGACCTCGTCGGTCGGCTCGTCCAGGGCGGGGTTGCGCGGCCGGCCGTGCCCCTGCTGCGGGCGCCCGTACCCGGGCGGCGGCCCGTCGTAGCCCCGCCGGTCGTCGTACCCGCGGCGGTCGTCGTCGTAGCCGGCGCCGTACCCGCGCCGGTCGTCACGGCGGTCGTCGCGCCGGAAGTCGTCACGGCGGTCGTCGTAGCCGGGCTCGTGCCCGCGCCGGTCGTCAAAGCCGGGTTCGTGGCTGCGGCCGTCGTAGCCGGGCTCGCGCCCGCGGCGGTCGTCGCGCCGGAAGTCGCCGCGGCGGTCGTCGTCGTAGCCCCGGCGGTCGTCCCGGCGGTCGTCCCGGCGGGGGTCGCCGCGCCGGGGATCGCCGCGGCGGTCGTCGTGACCGGGGTAGCCGCGCCGGTCGTCATACCCGGCGTCGTGCCCGCGGCGGTCGTCGAAGGGCGCGTCGTATCCGCGGCGGTCGTCGTACTGGCCGTCGTACGGGCCGTCGTGGCCGCGCTCATACCCGCGCCGGTCGTCGCGGCCCTGCGGCGGACGTCCCTGCTGCGGGTGGCGGCCCTGCTGCGGCACCTGCGGATAGCCCTGCTGCCCCTGGTAGCCGCCCTGCTGCGGCCGTCCCTGCTGCGGGTGGCGGCCCTGCGGCGGCACCTGCGGCGGCGGCTGGTATCCCTGCGGCGGCGGCCCGCCCTGCGCCCAGCGTGGCTGCGGGCGGCCGTGCTCGTCGACGGGCCCGCGGGGGTCACCGGCACGCGGATCGGTCAGGCGCGGGTCGCCGGGGTGGCGCGGGTCGCCGTACGGCCGGCCCTGCTGGCGGCGGCCGGACGGGTCGTCGCCCCACTGCTCGCCGCCCTGCTGGCCGGGACCGTGCTCCGGACCGCCGCGACCCGGCGGTGCCTGCTCGTCACGTCGCTGCTCCGGCACCCTGGTCCACGGCATCGTCTGCGCTGCGGCCCAGGTGGGCGCGGCGGTTCCCGGCTCTTCCCCCGGGTACTCGTCGCTCACAGCTTCGCTCTCCTCGCCCCACACCGGCGCCGATCATGCACCGGCGCCCGCCACGCGCCTACCCGGTGAAAATCGTGGTCCGGTCGCGAAGGGAGGGTACGGCTTGGGAGCCTCCCACCGCCACCGTCGGACGGAGCGCCGCCGCCGAATCGTTGTCGCCCGGAGAGCCGGAACCGTCGGCCAGGCGGCCGCTAGACGGTGGCGCCGATCTTCACCTGCGGTTTCGGGTTGCGGATGAAACGGAACGAGATGGCCCGCATGATCGCGTAGAAGTACAGCCGGCCGAGCTTCTCGGTGCTGTTGGGAAAGCGCTGCTTGACGAGGCGCTTCACGGTCCGCGAGATCAGGAAGCTGTCGATCGCGGTCGCGACGGCCATGACGCCGAAGAGGGCGTTCGCCGCGAAGTAGATGCTCGGGTTGAGGTTCTTGTTGAACCCCACCAGCATCACCAGGAACGTGGTGCCGAAGAAGAACGTGCCGATGGTCCGGCGCGAGTCGACGATGTCGCGCACGAGCCGCCGCTCGGGGCCCTTGTCACGGGCGAGCAGGAAGCGCTCGTCGCCGTTGGCCATGCCCTCGCGGGCCTCGAGGCGCTCCGCCCGCTGCCGCTCCCGCATCTTCTTCGCGGCCTCGCGCCGGTTCGCCGCGGGCGGCTCGGCGACACGCCGGCCGGCCACGACCCGCTTCGGCGTGGTCTTGCCCTGCTCGCGCTTGCTCAGCGTCTGGCGCCGACCGGCCGTGACCTCGGGCTCGTCGGGCTCAGGGGTGGGTGCTGCGGCGGGCTCTGCTGACTTACGGGAAAACAACGACGGCACGCCGTGAAGGGTAGCGGACAGTGTGCGAGCGGCCCAACGCCACGGGCCGGTCGCACACTGTCCGCGAGAAGAACGTCAGCCCAGCTCGACGTGGGCGCCCAGGCCGTTGAGCTTGCCCTCGAAGTCCTCGTAGCCGCGCTGGATGAGCTTCACGCCGTACACGCGGGACGTGCCCTCGGCGGCCAGGGCTGCGATCAGGTGGCTGAACCCGGCCCGCAGGTCGGGGATCACCAGGTCGGCGGCGTGCAGCTTGGACGGGCCGGCGATGACGGCGGAGTGCATGAAGTTGCGTCGGCCGAAGCGGCACGGCGTGCCGCCGAGGCACTCCCGGTACGTCTGGATCGTGGCGCCCATCTGGTTGAGCGCCGCCGTGTAGCCGAGGCGCCGCTCGTACACCGTCTCGTGCACGATCGACAGCCCGCGGGCCTGCGTGAGCGCCACGACCATCGGCTGCTGCCAGTCGGTCATGAAGCCCGGGTGGACGTCGGTCTCCATCGCCACGGCGTTGAGCTCGCCGCCCGGGTGCCAGAAGCGGATGCCGCCCACGCCCGGGGTGTCGTCGATCTCGAACGCGCCGCCGACGGACGTGAACAGGTTGAGGAACGTCATCATGTCGGCCTGCCGGGCGCCGCGGACGAACACGTCGCCGCGGGTGGCGAGGGCCGCCGCGCCCCAGCTGGCCGCCTCGATGCGATCGGGGATCGGGCGGTGCGTGTAGCCGGTGAGCCGCGGTACACCCTGGATCTCGATCACCCGGTCGGTGTGCACCTTGATGATCGCGCCCATCTTCTGCAGCACGCAGATGAGGTCGATGATCTCCGGCTCGACCGCGGCGTTGCGCAGCTCGGTGACGCCCTCGGCGCGCACGGCCGTGAGCAGGATCTGCTCGGTCGCGCCGACGCTCGGGTACGGCAGCTGCAGCTTCGCCCCGTGCAGCCCGTTGGGCGCGGTGATGTCCATGCCCTTCTCGGACTTCTCCACGACCGCGCCGAACTCGCGCAGCGCCTGGATGTGGAAGTCGATCGGGCGCCCGCCGATGTTGCAGCCGCCGAGGTCGGGGATGAACGCGTGGCCGAGGCGGTGCAGCAGCGGCCCGCAGAACAGGATCGGGATGCGGCTCGAGCCGGCGTGCACGTTGATCTCGTCGACGTTGGCCGACTCGACGTCGGAGGTGTCGAAGTGCAGCTCGCCGTCGAGCGGGCCGCGGGTCACCGTCACCCCGTGCAGCTCCAGCAGGCCGGTGACCACCTCGACGTCGCGGATCGCCGGCACGTCGAACAGCGTGCTCGGAGTCTCGCCCAGCACCGCCGCGACCATCGCCTTGGACACGAGGTTCTTGGCGCCGCGCACCCGCAGCTCGCCATTGAGCGGCGCGCCACCGTGCACGGTGAGGACGTCACCGGCGTCGTAGTTGGTCACGGAAAGACCCTCCTGCAGGCAGGGATTGACGGCTGATGTGCTGACGGAGCGTGAACCCGCGCAGCAGCATAACCACATCTACGGCATGCGAGCGCCGACCGCACGTCCGTCATGGCACGAAGACGTGACTCCGACAGCGATCAACCTTCAACCACCACAGAGGGTGACGGGGTGGTCGGCGTTACGGCAGGGCGAGCATCCGGTCGAGTGCCACCCGGGCGTGGTGCGCCGTGTCCGCGTCGACGGTGATCACGTTCGGCACGCGACCGGCGACGAGCTCCTCCAGCGCCCACACGAGGTGCGGCAGATCGATCCGGTTCATCGTCGAGCAGTAGCAGACGTTGCGGTCCAGGAACATGATCTGCTTGTCCGGGTGCGCCAGCGCCAGCCGGCGGACCAGGTTGAGCTCAGTGCCGACCGCCCACGCCGAGCCGGCCGGCGCCGCCTCGATCATCCGGATGATGTACTCGGTCGAGCCGACGTGGTCGGCGGCCGTGACGACCTCGTGCTTGCACTCGGGGTGGACCAGCACGTTGACGCCCGGCACCCGCTCCCGCACGTCGCGCACGCTGTCGAGGGTGAACCGGCCGTGCACCGAGCAGTGGCCGCGCCACAGGATCATCTTCGCGTCGCGCAGCTGCTGGTCGGTCAGCCCACCGGCGGGCTTGTGGGGGTCGTACAGCACACAGTCGTCGAGGCTCATGCCCAGCTTCAGCACGGCGGTGTTGCGGCCCAGGTGCTGGTCAGGCAGGAAGAACACCTTCGAACCCTGCTCGAACGACCACTTCAGGGCCGTCTCCGCGTTGGACGACGTGCACACGACGCCGTCGCGGCGGCCGACGAACCCCTTGATGTCGGCGGTCGAGTTCATGTAGGTCACCGGCACCACGTCACCGGCGATGCCCAGCTCGGTGAAGTGGTCCCAGGCCTTCTCCACCTGCACGAGCGCGGCCATGTCGGCCATCGAGCAGCCGGCGGCCAGGTCCGGCAGCACGACCTGCTGCCGGTCGGAGGTCAGGATGTCGGCGCTCTCGGCCATGAAGTGCACGCCGCAGAACACGATGTATTCCGCGTCGGGCCGGGCGGCGGCCTCCCGCGCCAGCTTGAACGAGTCGCCGGTCACGTCGGCGAACTGGATGACCTCGTCGCGCTGGTAGTGATGGCCCAGCACGAAGACGCGGTCGCCGAGGGCGGCCTTGGCGCGCCGGGCGCGCTCGACGAGGTCGGGGTCGCTCGGTGCGGGCAGGTCGCCGGGGCACTCGACACCCTTCTCGGTGTCAGGGTCGGTGCCGCGGCCCAGCAGCAGGAGCGCGGTGGCGGTTGACGACGGTTCAGCCCAGGTCACCCTTCGATCGTCCCACGCGTGCGGTACCGCGGAACTGTGACCTAGCAGACGTGCACAATGTCCGGATGCGTGTCCTGGTGTGCCCCGACAAGTTCGCCGGCACGATCACGGCCGTCGACGCCGCCGAGGCCTTCAGCGCCGGCTGGCTCGCGGCCAGGCCCGGCGACGAGCTCGTCCTGCGGCCGCTGTCGGACGGAGGTCCGGGTTTCGCGGGTGTACTGGCGGCGGCGCTGCCGCACGCGCGCGTCCTGACCGTGCCGGCCACCGGCCCCCTCGGCCGCCCGGCCGAAGGGCACGTCGTGCTCGACGGGACGACCGCCTACATCGAGAGCGCCGAGGTCTGCGGCCTGCACCTGCTCGCCGACGCCGAACGTGATCCGAAGCACACCACCACCTTCGGGCTCGGCACGCTGCTGCTCGCCGCGGTCGAGGCCGGCGCCACCACGCTCGTCGTCGGGCTCGGCGGCAGCGGCACCAACGACGGCGGCGCCGGGCTGCTCGCCGCCCTGGGCGCCGCGCCGCTGTCCCCGTCCGGCTACGCGCTGCCGTTCGGGGGCGCCGCGCTGACGGAGTGCGCCTCGCTCGGCGGTACACCTCGGCTGCGCGACGCCAGGATCGTCGCCGCCACGGACGTGGACAGCCCTCTGCTCGGGCTGCACGGCGCGAGCGCCGTCTACGGCCCGCAGAAGGGCGCGACCAGGGAGGACGTCTTCCTGCTCGACGCCGCGCTGACCCGCTGGGCCGGCGTCCTGCAGGCCCTGCCGACCGCCCCCGCCGGCCTCGCCGACCAGCCCGGCGCGGGCGCCGCCGGCGGGCTCGGCGCCGCCCTGCTCGCCCTCGGCGGCCGTGTCACCTCCGGCATCGGCCTGGTCCGGGAGCTGACCCGCCTCGACGCCGAACTGGAGGAGGTCTCCCTGGTCGTGACCGGTGAGGGCGCCTTCGACGAGCAGTCGCTGCGCGGGAAGGTCGTGGCCGGTGTGGCGAACGCCGCACGCGACCTCGGCGTGCCCTGCGTCGTGGTCGCCGGGCGCGTCGACGCGGGCCGCCGGGAGGCCGCCAGCATCGGCGTCACGGAGACGCATTCCCTGGTCCAGCACTTCGGCAGCGCCGCCGAGGCGCTCGCCCGACCGGCCGACGGCCTGCGGGAACTGGGCGAACGGCTGGCTCCGCAGTGGAGCCGCTAGCACGAAACCGTGTCACTATGAGAGGGAATGCCGTCGGTCGCCTCCGCGTTGGCAACCGGTGGAACCGTAGACATCACCGCAGGGAGCCTTGATCGTGACCGCTTCTCCGAAGTTTGCCGAGCCTGTTCAGACGGACAACCCGGCCGGCATCGGCCTCACCGCGGATGCCGCTGTCAAGGTGAAGGGCCTGCTCGAGCAGGAAGGGCGGGACGACCTGCGACTCCGCGTCGCCGTCCAGCCCGGCGGCTGCTCCGGCCTGCGCTACCAGCTGTTCTTCGACGAGCGTTCGCTCGACGGGGACAAGGTCAGCACCTACGACGGCTTCGAGGTCGTCGTCGACCGCATGAGTGTGCCCTACCTCACCGGCGCGACGATCGACTTCGCCGACCGGATCGACGCGCAGGGCTTCACCATCGACAACCCCAACGCCCAGGGCTCCTGCGCCTGCGGCGACTCCTTCCACTAGTTCCCGGCTCATCCCAAGGCCGCTCTCCGACCCCTGGAGGGCGGCCTTTGGTGCTTTTCCGCTCGCTTCCTGCTCTCTTCCTGCTCCTGCAGGGCGGCCTTTTGGTGCTCTTCCTGAGCTTTCTGTGGGGTGTCCGCGCTGGCTGGACCGGGACAGTAGTCTGTTCAGGCCCTGCCGTCTTGAGACCGAGGTTTCCATGAAGATCGTCGTCACCGGCTCGATCGCGACCGACCACCTGATGCACTTCCCGGGCCGCTTCGCCGAGCAGCTCCTGCCCGACCAGCTGCACAAGGTCTCGCTGTCGTTCCTCGTCGACGACCTGACGGTCCGCCGCGGCGGCATCGCGCCCAACATCGCGTACGGCATGGCCCTGCTCGGCCTCGAGCCGATCCTCGTCGGTGCCGTCGGCGCCGACTTCGGCGACTACCGCAGCTGGCTCACCCGCCACGGCGTCGACTGCGACTCCGTCTACGTGAGCGAGATCGCGCACACCGCCCGGTTCGTCTGCACCACCGACGACGACATGTGCCAGATCGCCTCGTTCTACGCCGGCGCCATGTCCGAGGCCCGCAACATCGAGCTGTCCCCGGTCAACGACCGGGTCGGCGGCATCGACCTCGTCCTCATCAGCGCCAACGACCCGGTCGCGATGGTCCGGCACACGGAGGAGGCCCGCGCGCTCGGCGTGCCCTTCGCCGCCGACTGCTCGCAGCAGCTCGCCCGCATGTCCGCCGACGAGATCCGCAAGCTGATCGACGGCGCCGCGTACCTGCTGACCAACGACTACGAGAAGGAGCTCCTCGAGTCGAAGACCGGGCTCACGACCGAGTCGCTGCTGGACAAGGTCGGCGTCCTCGTCACCACCCTCGGCAAGGACGGCGCCCTCATCCGCGGCCGCGACCTGCCCGCTGAGATCCACGTGCCGGTCGCCAAGGGCGTCGTCGCCAACGACCCGACCGGCGTCGGCGACGGCTTCCGGGCCGGATTCTTCTCCGCCCTGTCGTGGGGCCTGGGCCTGGAGCGCGCCGCGCAGGTCGGCTCGATGGTCGCCGCCCTGGTCCTCGAGACCGTCGGCCCGCAGGAGTACGAGATCCTGCCCGCCGAGTTCACCAAGCGCATCGCCGAGTCGTACGGCGACGCCGCCGCGGACGAGATCCGCGCGTACCTCCCCGCCTGACTCTCCCTTCCCGGGCTCCCCGTTGGGGCTTCCCGGCGCCGAACCATCCCTATCGGTGTAGTAGGTACGGGCGTACAGTTGCCGCTGTGACGATCGTGGTCGTGGCGCTGCTCGCCCTCGCGACCGTGGCGGGCCTCGTTTACCGGGCCCGCTACGGCCGCCTCCGCGCGGCCGGGGGCGACCTGCCCGCGGGCCTGCTCTCCCCGGCCCGCGACACCGTCACCCTGCTGCAGTTCTCCTCCGCGACGTGCGCCCCCTGCCGCCAGGTCCGCGCCGTCTGCACCGACCTCGCCACCAGCGTCTCCGGCGTCCGCCACGTCGAACTGGACGCCGAGGAACACCTCGACGCCGTCCGTGAGCTGGGCATCTGGCGCCTGCCGACGCTGCTCGTCGTGGACCCGCACGGCACCATCGCCCGCCGCACCGTCGGCGTCCCCGACCGCGCCACCCTCCATGCCACCGTCACGGAGGTCCTGGCCGCATGACCTCCGCCCCGCCTGGCACCGCCGCCGGCCGCGCCGTCGCCATCACCGCACCCGACTGCGCAGCTCTCCGCGCCACGGTCACGAGGGTCCTGCCCGCATGATTCCCGTCGTCCGGGGCACCCGCGCCCGCCACACCGTCGCTGACTGGGCCTCCTTGCGCGCCATCGCCACGCCGGTCCTGGCCGTATGGCCCTTGACGCGGGACCCTCGCAGCCCGCACGGTGCCGTTGCTCGTCACGCCCCCGGCGCCCGCGTCCCCGACCGCGCCGTCCTGCGCGCCACCCACGGAGATCGTGGTCGCATGACCCCCGACCTCTGCGGTGCCACCACCCGCCGTGCCACCGCCAGCTGGGCTTCCCGACGGGCCGCCGCCACCGAGATTCTAGCCGTATGGCCCCCGCTGGGTGCCTCCCGCGGCCCGCGCAGCGCCCTCTCCTGCAGCGCGATTCCCCGCCGCGTCATCGCCCACCGCGCCATCGGTGTCGGCCTGCCCGACCGCGCGCTCCTGCGCGCCACCTTCCCGGAGGTTCTGGCCACATGACCCTCGACCCGCGCGGCCCGCGCTTCTCCGCCGCCCTCACCACGGTTGTCTTCGTGATCGTCCTGCTCACCGGCAGCGGCTGGCTCGCCCTCGCCCAGGCGGCGATCTTCGCCGTCGGCGCGTACGACCCCCGCCTCACGCCGTACGGGCTGCTCTACCGCTACCTGGTCGCCCCGCGCCTCGCGCCGCCCGTCGAGCGGGAGGACGGTGCCCCGGTGCGCTTCGCCCAGGCGGTCGGCCTGCTCTTCACCGTGGTCACCGTCGCCGGCTACCTGTCGGGCGTCACCGTGCTCGGCGTCGTCGGTGCATCGTTCGCGCTGGTGGCGGCCTTCCTGAACTCCGCGTTCGGCCTCTGCCTGGGCTGTGAGGCGTATCTGCTGATCAAGCGCCTCCGCCCGGCGCAGTAACCCGATCGAGTCACCCGATCGCGCCTTCGCCCAACGCGCGCCCGACGCGGCTGCCCAGGGCCTTCGCCCGACGCAGCTACCCGGCGCAGCCACCCGGCGCGGTCGGTCAACCCAGCCGCCCGACGCAGTCGCCTCAAGCGGTCGCTCGACGCAGTCCGCCCAGCATGGTCGCTCAGCCGCCCGTGGCAGCCGCCCAGCGCCTTCGCCCAACGCAGCTGCCCAGTGCGGTCGCCCGACGCAGCCGCCCGACGCAGCCGCCCGACGCAGCCACCCGGCGCGGTCGGCCAACCCAGCCGCCCGACGCAGCCCGCCCACCGTGGTCGCTCAGCCACCCGACGCAGGCGCTCGGCGCGGTCGACCTACGCCCAGCTCGGTAACCCTTCGTCCAACGCAGCAGAAACCGATCGCGTCCCGCCCGAGCGCGGCGGACCCGATTCGGATGACCCGGTGACGGGCCTCCGCTGTTCCTTGACCGTACCCCAGGCATCCAAGTTGATGTTCGGCGTCGCTACTGTCCGTAGCATACCGGTCGTCGGGAGCGTGGTCAGGTCAGCGGAGCTCGACGGTGTGGCGGGTGTCGTCGGTGGAGATGAAGGTGTGGCCGCGCAGGCGGCACCACGCGGGGATGTCGACCGCGGCTGCCGGGTCGTCGGCCAGGACCTCGATGCGCGTGCCCGGAGGCTGCGTCGCGGCGAGTTTCGCCAGCATGATGACCGGCAGCGGGCAGCGCTTGCCGAGGGCCTCGACCACCAGCGGCGCGCTCACATGCCCACCTCGGCCCGCACGTCGGCGACCAGGCCGGGCAGCACCGCCAGGAAGCGGCGGACGTCGTCGGCGGTGACTCCGCTGTGGAGCGAGACGCGGACGTTGCCGTGGGTGAGGACGCCCATGGCGGCCAGGACGTGCGACGGCTGGAGGGTGTCGGCGGTGCAGGCGGAGCCCGACGACACCGCGAACCCGGCCCGGTCCAGGGCGTGCAGGAGGACCTCGCCGTCGACGTACAGGCAGGAGAAGGTCACGATGTGCGGCAGCCGCTCGACGGGGTCGCCGACGATCTCCACGTCGGGGACGGTGGCGGCGACCGTGGTGCGGATCTCGTCGACGAGGGCGCTCAGCCGGACGGCCTCGGCCGCCGCCTCGGCGTGCACGGCCCGTAACGACGCGGCGGCGGCGACCACCGCCGGCACGTCCGCGGGCGGCTCCCACGGCTGCTCCCAGCGGGTGCCCTTGCGCACGGCGAGGACGCCCACCCCGGCCGGCCCGCCCCACTTGCGGGCGCTGCCGGCCAGCAGCGACCAGCCCGTGGGCAGCGGCGCGTGACCGATCGACTGGGCGGCGTCGACCAGCAGCGGCACGCCGGCCGCGGCGCACAGCGAGGCGGCCGCCTCGACCGGTTGCAGCGTCCCCACCTCATGATTCGCGCTCTGGACCGCGGCCAGGGCCACTTCCGGCGAATCCAGTGCCTTCTGGAGGGCGTCCAGGTCGACCCGGCCGGTCAGCGACACCGGCACCGCGGTGGCGTCGGCGCCCGCGGCCTTGATGACCGCGGAGTGCTCGACGGCGCTGTGCACGACGCGGCGCAGGTCGCGGGCCTTCCTGACGCCGCTGACGGCGCGCCGGACGGCGTCGGTGCCGCCGGCGGTGAAGTGCAGCTCGTCGGGGCGGACGCCGAGGACGTCCGCGACGGTCGCCCGGGCCGCGTCCACCAGCCGGCGGGCCCGGCGGGCAGGGGTGTAGAGCTTGCCGGGGTCGGCCCAGCCGTCGTCCAGTGCGGCCAGAAATGCTTGCCGCGCAACGGGATGCGGCGGCATCGCGGTGGCCGCGTCGAAGTAGACACCCACCTGGGCAACGCTATCGCGAGCCGGACACTGCCACCCCAAGCCGGGCGGACCACTCATGGTCGAGTACGCTCGCCAGCGTTGGTGAGGCTTGCCGCGTGACGCATCCGTAAGACGGGCAGCGCGGCGCTGCTAAGGAGGCAGGAGCAGGTGGTCTCAAAGGGTTTGAGCCCCGCGCGCGCCGTCGGGCTCGCCGTCTCGGCCGTCGCGGTGACGACCCTGCTCGCCGGGTGCTCCGTCGACGACGCGTTTGCCGGGTTCGGTTGGCCGAAGGGCATCACCCAGCAGGGCGATCGCATGTACGACCTGTGGATCGGGTCCGTGGTCGCCGCGCTCGTGGTCGGTGTCTTCGTGTGGGGCCTGATCTTCTGGTGCGTCGTGCGGTACCGCAAGCGCGGCGACGAGCTGCCGCCCCAGACGCGGTACAACATGCCGTTCGAGATCCTGTACACGGTCGCGCCGTTCGTGGTCATCGCCGTGTTGTTCTTCTACACCGCGATCATCCAGACCGACGTCGACCGGCTGTCGAAGAACCCGGACGTCAACATCGAGGTCATCGCCTCGAAGTGGAACTGGCAGTTCGTGTACAGCGACACCAAGGGCCCGGACGGCAAGCCGATCACGACGGTCGGCGCCGACGACTACATCCCGGTGCTGGTGCTGCCGGCGGGCAAGTCGGTGCAGTTCAAGGAGACCTCGCGCGACGTCATCCACTCGTTCTGGGTGCCGGACATCCTGTTCAAGCGGGACGTCATCCCCGGCGTGGAGAACAGGTTCGAGATCAGGCTGAAGGACAACGCCGCCGGCGCCTACGTCGGCCGGTGCGCGGAGCTGTGCGGCACGTATCACTCGATGATGAACTTCGAGCTGCGGGTCGTGTCGGCCGAGCAATACACCCAGTACCTGGCCCTGCGGACCGACGGTAAGAGCACCCCGGAGGCCCTGGCGCAGATGGGCTTCCCGAACCAGGGCTACGCGACCAAGACGCAGCCGTTCGACACCGACCGCACCAAGCGGTCCTCGAGCTGAGAAAGGGCGCACGGCGATGAAGTCAGAAGGACGCTTGTTCTTCGTGCTCGCGTTGTTCGTGTTCGCGATGGCCGCGCTCTACGGCTGGTGGACCAACGTGGCCCCGCACGAGCAGACCGGACACCGCGGTGTCGAGTGGATCGGCGTGGTCGCGCTGGTCCTGTCGGGGCTGCTGCTCACGATGATCGGCAGCGCGCTGTGGCTGATCTCGCGCCGCATCGAGCCGCGTCCCGAGGACCGGCCCGAGGCGGAGATCCACGAGGGCGCCGGCGACCTGGGCTTCTTCAGCCCGGGCAGCTACTGGCCCGTCGGCATCGCGCTCGCCGCGGCGACCGCCAGCATCGGCCTGGCGTTCGACCAGTGGTGGCTCGTCGCGGTCGGCCTGGTCTCGGTCGTCGTCGCCACCTGCGGGCTGATGTTCGAGTACTACACCGGCAGCCGGCGCGGCGCCGAGCACTGAGGCACTGAGGTTCGTCGAGAGAAGGGGGCCCCTGGTGGGCCCCCTTCTTCATACCCTGGACTTGGCGGCGGCGAGCTCGCCGCGCTCCTTGAGGTCCGCGGCGCGCTGCAGGTCGCCGTCGCTGACGACGAGGTTCCCGAACGCGGAAACGGCCTGGTAGTACGTCCACGCGAGGCTGGTGCAGGCCGGCCGGACGAACGCGTTGTACGTGGCGCACTTGGCCTTCAGGTCGCGGTAGAACGCGTCGTCGATGCGGGACTTGTTGGCCGGGAACTGCCCGACCGCCTTGTAGTTGCGGTAGCCGAAGTCGTGCCGCTGGCACGACAGCCGGAAGTCGAAGCCGAGCGGCTGGTCGGGGCTGCTGGAACAGTAGTCGGTGGACCAGTCGAAGCCGTAGGCGGCCCAGTCGGACTGGCGCTGGCGGGCGGTGTTCCAGGCGTTGTAGCTTGCGGCGGTCGGCTGCGACCACGACGACATGACGGCCAGCTTCTCGTCGATGCCGGCCGCGGCGGCGGGGGATGCGGTGGTGACGATGCCGGCCACCGCGCAAGCGAGCGCGAGGCCGGCGGCGCGCCGGAGATTCATGGACAGATTGTCCAGCCTCGATGTGTACCGGCGGGGAACTTGCGCCGAACGGTATCCACGGAGAGCTGAACGGTCGTTCAGGCCGCTTTCCGCCGCTGCCGGAGGATCACCCGCGAGCGGCGGTCCATCAGCAGGATGACCGGCGCCACCACGATCGCGGCGCCGCAGGCCGTGCAGGCCCGGTCGGGGCAGGTCGCCCGCGGGTGGTCGGGGCACGCCGGCTGTTCGAAGATCCGCTGCCGGGCGCAGGTGTCGCAGTGCAGCTCCATGCGGGTCACGCTGCCACCGCCGGCCGCCCCCGCCAGGGACGGCCCGCGGCGTGTCACATCACTTTTCGGTAGCGCTCGGCCTCGGGGCCCGGGTGGGGCTGGGGATCGCCTTCGCGGCGGGCTTGGCCGAGGCCGTCGCCTTCGCGGCCGGCTTCGCGGTCGGCGGCAGGAACGCCTCGTCGCTGACGCTGGGGGTCGTGTACTGCAGGGTGAGCTGCGTGTACTTCCCGGCGTCCGTGGTGCCCTCGAAGTACGCCAGCAACCCGGCCGGGTTGACGCACGCCGTCTCGGTGCGGATGCCGCGCGCCGTCACCGACACGCACTGGGCGTCGCCGCGCTTGGAGGTGCCCGTCCGCACCTCCTCACCCCGGGCGATCGTGGCGAGCCTGCCCATCGCCGCCTCAGGGGCCATGAACTCGCCCCCGAACGCGTCGCTGATGTCCTTGGCCTGGGAGGGGGACATCGTGTCCGCCCCGGGGCCTTCGTCGCACTGAGGGACCGGCTGAGGGCTCTTCCTGGCCTTCGGGGACGGCGAGGGGGTCACGTTCCGGCACAGGTAGGTGCCGTCGGGCGTCGCGATGTACGTGACGCCGAACCCCCGGTAGGCCCGTCGCGGCATCGACTGGGAGACGACGACGCCGGCCCCGGCGGCGGTCTGGTACTGGATCGTCGCGTCCGTCTGCAGCCCGAGCACCAGCCTGGACGCGAGACTGTCGACCAGCTCGAGGGCGGGGTTGGCGGCCTCCGCCTGCTCCTGCACCGGTGCGCCGCACGACTTCGCCATCATGCCGGCGAACCCGAGCGTCAACGCCCCGGCAAGGACCGCCGACACCAGCGCCTTTTTCTGCGAGTTGGGAGTGTTGGCCACGTTTCGTCAACGCCCCGCACCGCTTCCGGGTCACGCTGCAATGCCGCCCCACCGCTGGCGCGGCGGGTCCCGGCGGGGATTCTCACCCGCACCCCAATGCGCCGCTGCGCGGCGCACTGCCAGCGCTCCCGCGCGGCAGGACCGCGCGTGCGCGCCGCATTCGGTGGGTGCTCCTTGGATTTGATGGGCTCTCGCGGAGCGGCATCCCTTGGGATGGGGTCAATGAGCGGACGTGCCGCCCAGACCGGGTCCAGCGCCGCGACCCGCTATGTGACGAGGGGCGCGACGTGCCTGGTCATCGGTGTGACCGGATGACCAGGCAGCACGCATGGCGGGTGCTCGCCGCGACGGTCAGGGTTTGAACGCGGCCCAGCGGGTGACGAGGGCGGTCGCGGCGCCCGAGTCGACGGCGGCCGCGGCGCGGGCGATGCCGGCGCGGAGCTGGTCGGGCAGGCCCGTGGGGGAGAGGCCGTCGCGGGCGGCGATGGCGGCCGCCGCGTTGACCAGGACCGCGTCGCGGACCGGGCCGGTCTCGCCGGCGAACATGCGGTGCGCCACCGCGACGTTGTGGGCCGGGTCGCCGCCGCGCAGGTCACCCGGGGCGGAGCGGGGCAGGCCCAGGTCGGCCGCGTCGAGGACCGTCTCGGTGACCGAGCCGCCGCTGACCGCCCACACGCGGGTGGGCGCGCCGGTGGTGAACTCGTCCAGGCCGTCCTCGCCGCGGACGAGCAGCACGGAGAAGTTGCGCTTCGCCAGTACCGACGCCATCACCGACGCCATGCGCGTGTCGAAGCACCCGACGGTCGCCGCGGTCGGCTGCGCCGGGTTGGTGAGCGGGCCGAGGAAGTTGAAGACCGTCGGCACGCCCATCTCGCGGCGGGTGGCCGAGGCGTGGCGCATGCCGGGGTGGAAGCGGGCCGCGAAGCAGAAGCCGATCCCGACCTCCTGCACGCAGCGGGCCACCTCGTCGGGGCCGAGGTCGATGGTGACCCCGAGCGCCTCGAGGAGGTCCGCGGCGCCGGTGGAGGAGGAGGCGGCGCGGTTGCCGTGCTTCACGACCGGCACGCCGGCGGCGGCGGTGACGATCGCGGCCATCGTGGAGATGTTGACGGTGTTGGCGCGGTCGCCGCCGGTGCCGACGATGTCGACGGCGGCGTCGCGCTGGGCGTCGGTGAGCGGGACCTTCGGCGCGATGGACAGCATCGTCTCGGCGACGCCGGCCACCTCGGTGATCGTCTCACCCTTGGCGCGCAGCGCGACGACGAACGCGGCGATCTGGCTGGGCGTGGCCGAGCCGGCCATGATCTCGCCCATCGCCCAGCCGGTGTCGTCGTTGGACAGGTCCTCGCCCCGGAGCAGGGCGTTGAGCAGCTGGGGCCAGGTCCGCTCGCCCATGCTCAGCCCTGGACGGGGAGAGAGCGCAGGAGGTCCGACACCGTCTTGCCCGTGGTGACCGGGTCCAGCGGATACATGATCGTGCCCTCGACCCGCGCGTAGGACGCCAGCCAGCGGTCGGCGGCCCGGGCGATCGCCAGGACGACCGGCGGCGGGTCGGTGATCTCGTCCTTGAGCTGGCGGGCGATGCCGAGACCCCCGCCGGGGGTCGCCTCGCCGTCGAGGACCAGCAGGTCCACGTCGGTGTCGTCGACGAGCCTGACGACCTCCGCGTAGGTGGAGGCGTCGACGAACTTCACCGTGAGGTCGGCCGCGGGACGGCTGCCGATGGCGAGCCGCATGCGGTCGCGGACCTCGGGATCGTCGCTGTACAGCAGGACGGTGTGCTGTGTCATGTGCGCGCTGCTCCTCGTGTGGCGGGTGCCTCGGGGATCGTACCGTCATCGGTGATGGCGATGCCGGTGCGGGCGGACCACTCCTGCTCCTCGGCCCGCTGCCGCTCCTCGCGGTCGAGGCGCCGGTCGATCCGCTTCGCCTCCCGGTCCGACTGGCGCATCCACTGCACGACGAGCACGGCGAGCATCGTCACGGAGACGAACTCCCCGCCCGCCCACAGGACCCCGCCGGCGACGACCTGGTCGTGCACCGGGTCGGCCCAGGCCAGGCCCAGCGACGGATACCAGTCGCCGCCGAGCAGCTCCTTGCTCTGCATGATGGTCAGCCCGAGGACCGTGTGGAACGGCGTCGACAGGAACATCAGCAGCGCCCGCGCCGGGTACGGCCAGCGCCCCGGCAACGGGTCGAGGCCGATCAGCGGCCAGAAGAACAGGCAGCCCACGGCGATGAAGTGCGCGTGGGTCAGCTCGTGCACCCAGCCGTGGCGCATCGTCAGCTCGTACAGGCTGGTGAAATACAGCACGAACGGCGTCACGACGAAGAAGCCGAACGCCACCAGGGGGAATGCGAGGATCCGCGCCGCCCGCGAGTGCACCACGGTCAGCACCACCCGCCGGCCCCGCGGCGGCAGCGTGCGCAGCGCGAGGGTGACGGGCGCGCCGAGGGCGAGGAAGATCGGCGCGATCATCGACAGCATCATGTGCTGGATCATGTGGACGCTGAGCAGCGTCGTGTCGTAGCGCTCGACGCCGGACATGGTGACCGCCGCGATCGAGCCGAGGCCCGGCCCGAGGAAGAGCACCACCCGCGCGAGGGGCCACGCGTCGCCGCGCCGGCGCAGGCTCAGCACGCCCGCGAGGTACACCCCGGCGGCGACGACCAGCAGCAGCGTCAACCACGACACGTGCACCGTGCCGAGGATGCCCGCGACGGACGGAGGCCCTGGTTCTGCAGCTCGCAACACGTGCACAGCCTATGCCGGAGGCCGAATCGTCCCTCTCTGGTGGACCCCGTGAAAAGTCGCTGATGATCGGGGGGCAATAATGACGGCGTGACTGCGGCCCCAGCGATTGCCAAGAGCCAGATCCACTCACTGACCAGGCCCAACATGGTCAGTGTCGGGACGATCGTGTGGCTCTCCAGCGAGTTGATGTTCTTCGCGGCGCTGTTCGCGATGTATTTCTCGATCCGTGCGGCGGCTCCTGAGCTGTGGCACGAGCACACCGAGGTCCTCAACGTCTGGTACGCGTTGACCTTCACCACCATCCTGGTGCTGTCGTCCATCACCTGCCAGATCGGCGTGTTCCGCGCCGAGCGCGGTGACGTGCACGGCCTGCGCCGGTGGTTCGCGCTGACCTTCGTGATGGGCCTGATCTTCGTGCTCGGCCAGGCCAACGAGTACGTGACCCTGGTCTCCGAGGGCGTGAAGATCAACGGTGACGGTTACGGCTCGATGTTCTACCTGACGACCGGCTTCCACGGCCTGCACGTCACGGGCGGGCTCATCGCCTTCATCATCTATCTGATCCGTACCACCATGGGCCGGTTCACCCCCGCCCAGGCCACCGCGGCGATCGTCGTGTCGTACTACTGGCACTTCGTCGACGTGGTGTGGATCGCACTGTTCGCGATGATCTACTTCCTGCAGTAGGAGTCCGGGCCGCGTCACGCTCCCGGGACCACCACTTCTCCTCCACGACTTAGGTGATGATCACAAAGGTGAGGCCATGACTTCTGAGCAGAGCAAGCGGCCGCTTGCCCGGCTGGTGCCGGGTGGCGCGCGCGCGGCGCGAGGCAAGCTGCGCCGGCGGTTGTCGGCGGCTGTGCGCCTGGTCGCGGCGCTCACGATCGTCGGCGGCCTCTACACGTCATACGCGCCCGGCGTCGGCCGCGCCGAGGACACCGTGAAGCTGTCCGACGCGGCGGCCGAGGGCAAGGCGATCTACGAGGTCAGCTGCATCACCTGCCACGGCCGCAACGCCCAGGGCGTCGAGGACCGGGGACCGAGCCTCGTCGGCGTCGGCTCCGCCGCGGTGGAGTTCCAGGTCAACACCGGCCGCATGCCGCTCGCGCGCCAGGAGGCGCAGGCCGAGCGCAAGCAGCCGCAGTTCAACGAGGAGCAGGCCGCGCAGCTGGGCGCCTACATCCAGGAGCTCGGCGGCGGTCCGCAGCTGCCCAGCGCGGCGAGCCTCGACGAGCAGATCAAGCAGGCCCGGGGCGACGACAAGATCCTCGCCCACGGCGGCGAGCTGTACCGGGTCAACTGCTCCTCGTGCCACGCGTTCTCCACCGGCGGCGGCGCGCTGTCGTCCGGCAAGTTCGCCCCGTCGCTGGAGCACTCGACCAACCGCGACATCTACGCGGCGATGCTGACCGGCCCGCAGAACATGCCCGTGTTCGGCAACAACCAGCTGAGCCCGGACGACAAGGCCGCGATCATCGCCTACATCCAGAACCTCAACAAGAGCCAGGCGAGCGACCCGGGCGGCTGGAACCTCGGCCGGTACGGCCCAGTGCCCGAGGGCCTCGTCATCTTCCTCGTCGGTATCGCGGCGCTCGTGTTCGCCACGCTGTGGATTGCAGGGAAGTCATGACCACCCACCACCCGTCTGACGACGAGTTCGACGCGAGTGACGCGTCCCTGACCAGGTTCGACCTGGTCAGGGAGGGCGCCCGCCGCGACGGTGTCGAGATCGTGCACTACGCGCCGCGGTTCCCGGTCCCGGGCACCCGCGCGGAGCGCCGCATCGAGCGCGTCCTGGCGTTCCTGTTCCTGCTCACCGGCCTGGCGTCGACCGCGTTCGTGGTCGCCTACATCGCCTGGCCGTGGAAGTACGGCGAGGGCGACGCGACCTACCGCGACCTCTACCCGTATTACACGCCGGTCCTCGGCGCGACGCTCGGCCTGGCCCTGCTCACCCTGGGCCTCGGCATCGTCGTGTGGAGCAAGAAGCTCCTGCCCGAGGAGGTCTCGATCCAGGAGCGGCACGACGGCCCGTCCGACAGCACCGAGCAGGTCCTGACCGCGGCGACGATCCTGAACATGGGCGACGAGCTCGGCCTCAAGCGCCGCCGCTTCGTCGGCATGGCGTTCCTGGCCGGCGCCGCCCCGCTCGGCGCGGTCGCGGGCGCGCTGCTCGTCGGCTCGCTGATCAAGGCCCCGACGCAGGACGGCGAGAACGTCTTCTTCAACACCGGCTGGGACCCGAAGCACAACGACGGCAAGCCGGTGCGCCTCACCCACGAGGACGGCACCCCGATCCGCCCCGCCGACGTCAGCGTCGGTGGCCAGATCACCGTCTTCCCGGGCATCCCGCACGGCGCCACCAACAAGTGGGCCGACTCGCCGACGCTGCTCATCCACCTCCGTGAGACGGACGCCGAGGCGACGCTCAAGAACGTCAAAGAGATCAACAAGGGCTCCCAGTGGCAGAACTTCGTGGCCTACTCGAAGATCTGCACCCACGCCGGCTGCCCCGCCAGCCTGTACGAGCAGCAGACCAACCGCCTGCTGTGCCCGTGCCACCAGTCGCAGTTCCAGATCACGGACAACGCGCGGCCCATCTTCGGTCCGGCCAGCCGCGCCTTGCCCCAGCTGCCGATTACGGTGGACGATGAGGGGTACTTCATCGCCACGCAGGACTACAAGATTCCGGTCGGACCGGCCTTCTGGGAGCGGCCATGAAACGGCGCAAGATCGACGTCCGGGCTCTCCCGGCCAACTCCGCCAAGGCACTCGACGAGCGGTTCCAGGCGGCCACCCCGCTGCGGCGGCTGATGAACAAGGTCTTCCCCGACCACTGGTCCTTCCTGCTGGGTGAGATCGCGCTCTACTCGTTCATCGTCCTGCTGCTCAGCGGCATCTTCCTCGCCCTGTTCTTCGACCCGTCGCTGCGCGAGGTCGTGTATGACGGCAGCTACGCGCCCCTGAAGGGCGTGGAGATGTCGCAGGCGTACAACACGGCGCTGCACATCTCGTTCGACGTGCGCGGCGGCCTCTTCATGCGCCAGATGCACCACTGGGCCGCGCTGCTGTTCATGGCCGCGATCGTGGTGCACATGTTCCGGGTCTTCTTCACCGGCGCGTTCCGCAAGCCCCGCGAGGCCAACTGGATCGTCGGCGTCCTGCTCTTCTGGATGGGCTTCCTCGAGGGCTTCGGCGGCTACTCGCTGCCTGACGACGCGCTGTCCGGCACCGGCCTGCGCATCGCCAGCGCGATCATGCTGTCCATCCCGATCGTCGGCACCTGGGTGACCACGTCGCTGTTCGGTGGTGAGTTCCCGGGTGAGGTCATCCTCGACCGCCTCTACATCGTGCACGTGCTGCTGGTCCCGGGCGCGCTGCTCGGCCTGATCAGCGTGCACATGGGCCTGCTGGTGAAGCAGAAGCACACCCAGTGGCCCGGCCCCGGCCGCACCAACAACAACGTGGTCGGCGTGCGCATGTTCCCCGGCTTCGCGGCCAAGGCCGGCGGCTTCTTCATGATCGTGTTCGCCATGACCGCGGCGCTCGCGGGCCTGTTCCAGATCAACCCGATCTGGCTGTTCGGCCCGTACAAGGCGGCGGTCGTCTCGGCGGCGAGCCAGCCCGACTGGTACGTCATGTTCCTCGACGGCTCGACCCGTCTCTTCCCGGCCTGGGAGATCCGGTTCGACTTCTTCTACGGTGACGGTTACACCATCCCGCCGATCTTCTGGCCGACGGTGGTGCTACCCGGCATCCTGACGATGTTGCCGATCTTCTATCCGTTCATCGAGGCCAGGTTCAGCAAGGACAAACGGGTCCACAACCTCCTGGAGCGCCCGCGCGACAACCCGCTGCGGACCGCCCTGGGCGCCATGGCCATCGCGTTCTACGTGGTCCTGCTCATCTCCGGTGGCAACGACGTCCTCGCGGACAAGTTCCACATCAGCCTCAACGCGATGACGTGGGCCGGCCGCATCGGCATCCTGGTGCTCCCGCCGCTGGCGTACTACGTGGCGTACCGGGTGGCTCTCGGCCTGCAGCAGCACGACCGCGAGGTCCTCGCCCACGGCGTGGAGACCGGCATCATCCGCCGCCTCCCCGACGGCAAGTTCGTCGAGATCCACCAGCCGCTGCCCTCGGGCAACGGCCACGCCCCCGCCGAGGAGGCGCACGGCGAGGCCCACGGCCTCGACTACGCCGGCTGGGTCGTGCCGAAGAAGATGAACCGCCTCGGTGCCCTGGCCCCGACGGTGAAGGGCTTCTTCTACCCGATCGAGAAGGCCGGCCCGGCCCCCAAGCCGCGCCAGGTCGCCGAGGACCGTGACCGCGAGGAAATCACCAGCGGCCACTGACCCCGATCCCGTGCGAAACCCCCGGCTCCCTCCCGGAGCCGGGGGTTTCGTCATGTCAGGACCGCGAATGGGAACCTCGCGGGAGTTCGCCGGTAGCGGATCCGCTGTGGGCGGACCGCTCTGGGCCCCGGCACCCGGTCGGGCCTACGGTCCGGGGATGGACCTGGTCGAGCTCCTGCCCGAGCGTCTCTATCAGTTCGCGTTCCCCGTCGGGCACGCGTACCTCTGGCGCGGCCCCGACGGGCTGACCATCGTCGACACCGGGCTGCCGGGATCGGCGCCCCTGATCGCGGCGGCCATCGAGTCCCTCGGGCTCGACCGGCGCGACGTGCGGAACCTCCTGCTCACCCACGCCCACCCCGACCACACCGGTGCCGCCGCGGACATCGCCGCCTGGGGCGACGTCACCGTCCACGCCCACGCGGGCGACGCCGAGGCCGTCCGGGGCAGGGCCGCGGTCCCGCCGCCCGTGCTCGACGGCTGGGAGCGCGACCTGTACGAGCAGGTCCACGCCACCCTGCCCGACGCCCCGGCGCCGCCGGCCAGGGTGGACCGGGAACTGCGCGACGGCGACGTCGTCGACCTCGGCGGCGGGGTGACGGCCACGGCCGTCGAGGTGCCGGGGCACACCCCGGGCAGCGTCGCGTTTCACCTGCCCGGCCCGGGGGTGCTGTTCACCGGCGACACGATCGCCAGGGCGCCCGACGGCACGGTCATCCCGGGTGTGTTCAACGCGGACCCCGGCCGGGTCGCCGAGTCGTTCCGCCGGCAGGCCGCCCTGCGCCCGGCGACGGTCTGCTTCGGACACGGCGCCCCGCTCACCGACCAGGCGGCGAGGCTCCTGACGGACGCCGCACCGCGGTGAGCAACCTGGCCGGCGCCGTACTGCGGTAGAGGCCGACGCCGCACCGCGTAAAGGCCGGCGGTGGGTGCGCTACAGGGTGGCGGCCCAGGCGGCGACGCGGGCGGCCAGGGGAGTGCCGTGGCGGGCCCAGGTGAAGTGGTCGATCGGGGAGCCGGCGTCGGCGGCGGAGTAGTGCTCGCGGACGACCGCCGCCGCGGACAGCTTGGCGGTCAGCCGGTCGACGGTGGGCGCGGGCGTGTACCGGTCGGCCTCCATGTCGACGGCCAGGACCGGAAGTCGTACACCTGCCAATGACGCCTCGACGTCGACGCCGTCCAGCGCGGGATAGCGGCCGGTCCGGGCGGTGTGTGCCCAGCCCTGGATGACCGGGCGGGACTGGCGGCCGCCGAAGCCCCAGCCCGGCCACACGCCGAGGACCGTCGAGGCGGCGGCGATCGCCTGCGTGAACGCGAGCGTGCCGGGCCCCGTGAAGCCCGGGTAGCAGCGCCAGTAGGGCAGGCCGACCGCGAGCAGGGCGAGGCCGTCGACGCCGGGGTCCAGGCCGGCGGCGTGGCGGACGGCGAGGTGCAGGGCGCAGACCTGGCCGCCGAGGGAGTGGCCGACGAGCAGCGTCCGGCGGCCGGCGCGGCGGGGCTTCAGGACGTCCAGGACGGCCTCGACGTCGGTGGTGAGCTCGGCGAGGCCGTAGCGGGAGGACCGGGACGGGCGCGGGGTGCTGTCGCCGGTGCCGCGCAGGTCGGCGACGACGACCTCGACGCCGCCGGCGTTCAGGGCGGCGGCGAAGTGCCGGTAGTAGCGGGCCGGCACGCCCATCGCGGGCCACAGCACCGCGAGGGTGGGGGCGTCGTCCGCTGGATACGCGTGCAGCGCGACGCGATCGGCGCCGCGATCAAGAAACTCCACGGACTCCATGGATTCGTAGGGTAGAGGTAGGAGGTTACTGGCGAGTAAGAAGTGTGACTCAGACTACTGTGCGGGGCGTGAAGCCAATCGATCTGTCCCAAATGCGCCTCCCCGGCGCGCCCGCGGTCAGCCCGGACGGCACGATCGCCGTCGTGCCGGTGTCCCGGCTGGAGTTCGCCGCCGACTCGTACACCTCCCAGCTCTGGCTCGTGCGGACCGACGGCGGCGCCGAACCCACCCAGCTCACCCACGGGTGGCACGACAGCGCGCCGCGGATCTCGCCGGACGGGCGGTGGCTGGCGTTCCTGCGGGCGACGAAGGCGGTGGGGAGCCGGGCGGGCGGCCCGAAGGCCGAGCACGACAGCGCGCCGCAGCTGTGCGTCATGCCCCTGGCCGGCGGCGAGCCGCGCCGCCTCACGGACCTGCCGCTGGGCGCCGGCACGCCGGCCTGGTCACCGGACAGTACCCGGTTGGCGTTCTCCGCCCGTGTACCGCAGGACGGCCGCTACGGCACGGGGAAGACCGACGACGGCGAGACGATCGGCGCGGACGGCGAGCCACCCCGGCGGATCACCCGCTACTTCTACCGGGTGGACGGCCTCGGCTTCCTCCTGGACCGGCCGGCCCACCTGCACGTGGCCGACCTCGACGGCACCGTGACGCAGCTGACCGACGGGGAGCTCGGCCACGGCGACCCGGACTGGAGCCCCGACGGGCGGTCCCTGGCGTTCGTGTCGGAGCGGCACGACACGAGGGGCGACGACTTCGCGTCCGACGTGTGCGTGATGCCCGCCGGCGGCGGCGAGATCCGGGTGCTGACGGACACCACGTACAGCGCCGGGCTGTGCCGGTGGGCGCCGGACGGGCGGTCGGTCGTCTTCACCGCGAACCTGGCCGGCGAGGGCCGCGTCGACCCGGTGATCCGCAACGAGTCGCTGTGGTCCGTGCCCGTCGAGGGCGGGCCGGCCCGGCAGCTGCTGGACGCGGAGGCGTACACCCTCGCCGCGCCCGGCGGTGACATCGCCGCCACCGAGCGCGGGGTGCTGTTCACCAACGAGCACCGCGGGGCCGTGCAGCTGCTGCGCGTCCCGTACGACGGCGGGACCCCGGAGATCGTGGTGGACGGGCCCCGCCAGGTGGCCGGCTTCTCCGAGGCCACGGACGGCACGCTGGTGACGACGATCGCGGGGCCGGCGGACTGGGGCGAGGTCTACGCCGGCGACACCAGGCTCACCGGCTTCTCCGCCGGCGTCACCGCGCTCGAGCAGGTCGAGCTGACCGCGACCGCACCGGACGGCTACCCGGTCCACGGCTGGGTGGTCAGGCCCGCCGGCGACGGCCCTCACCCTGTGCTGCTGATGATCCACGGCGGGCCGTTCGCGCAGTACGGGTGGCGCCTCTTCGACGAGGCGCAGGTCTACGCGGGCGCGGGCTACGCGGTCGTCTACGGCAACCCGCGCGGCTCGTCCGGCTACGGCGAGGCGCACGGCCGGGCGGTCCGCGGCAACGTCGGCGAGGTCTCGGCCAGGGACCTGCTCGCCCTGCTGGACGCGGCACTGGAGGCCGACGACCTCGACGGCGACCGGGTCGGCGTGCTCGGCGGGTCGCACGGCGGGTTCATGACCACCTGGCTGGCGGCCCGGCACGGCGACCGGTTCAAGGCCGCGGTCTCCGAGCGAGCCGTCAACGCGATCGACAGCTTCCAGGGCAGCTCCGACATCGGCTGGCTGTTCGCGGACTCGCTCTACGGCGCGAACGGCGGCTCGTTCGAGCAGCAGAGCCCGCTCACGTACGCCGGAAAGATCGAGATCCCGGTGCTGATCATCCACTCGGAGCAGGACTGGCGGTGCCCCGTCGAGCAGGCCCAGCGGCTGTTCGTGGCGTTGAAGCGGCGCGGCACGCCGGTGGAGCTGCTGCTCTTCCCGGGGGAGGGGCACGAGCTGTCCCGGTCCGGACGGCCGTCGCACCGGGTGGCGCGCTTCGACGCGATCCTGGAATGGTTCGGCCGGCACGTGTGAGCTGACCGTAAGGAGTGGGGGCGGTCCGTGAGGACCG